>NZ_JAQDKY010000120.1:0-527 GCF_027662325.1 Blautia faecis
AAATAGTGAGAGCTTCAATAATGGGTATAATTTAAATTTAACAGACTGGAATAGCATTTCGGCTCCAGGTATATATTCGGGAAATGGAAGTGATGCCAAAAATTCTCCGAGTTATTCAGAAGGGATATGGATTAACGCAATCGCTTTTGCTTCAAATGGAAATAAGAATTACATAACTATAATTGCATTTTATGGATTACATATATCCGTTAAAACTAAGGCTAAGGAAACATGGAGCGGATGGGAATTGCTTGTTTAAAATGATAATTTTATCCGATTCTTTTGCAAGAGACCCAAACACCACTTGATTTATATACTATGGTAATTTGTGTAGAATTGGCACAAAGTAAACAGGCGTCAGAACCTCCGCTACTTGGTAAAAATATTCCAAAAGACCATGATGGAATTTTTTCACCTGTACTACCCACATCAATACCAGTGCTACCTATTGATATTAATTTAGCTTTATTTCCATCCGGTAATTGTGTAATGCTTTCTGTCTTTCGTGATAATGAGTCACTATTTTG
>NZ_JAQDKY010000121.1:0-524 GCF_027662325.1 Blautia faecis
AGCAGGGTATCTGCCTTTACAATCATCTTATCACCGGATAAAATGTCATTTTTGTTATAAATTCCAAATTCGGCGCCTTCCAGTTTTTTACCATTTTCGGCATCCTCTTTCACGACTTTAAGTTCTACCTTCTGGCGCTTATTGGAAAATTCCACGGTTTCCTCCACGACCGACGTATCCTGGTCTTTATACAGGAAAGTAATTTCCTTGCTTTCAGAATTAAGTACAAAACCAGTTGGGGCTTTGGTTTCCTTTACGAGGTACATTCCAAGGGGAAGATCGGTCAAAACTGCTTCTCCCTTCTCATCCGTTGTAACCTTCCGGATCAGGGTATTTTTTGGATAAATGAGAGTACGGTTGCCCTGTTCATCCACCTGGTGGTCCGGAGTATAAATATCCTCGGCTGCGAAAACTGCAAACTCAGTACCAGAAAGGGAAGCTTCTTCATATGCAAAATCCTTTTTAAAAGACTTTAAAGTTTCCCCTGATTTATGGACGATAAGCTTTCCTTTTGCCGGATGGTT
>NZ_JAQDKY010000122.1:0-501 GCF_027662325.1 Blautia faecis
AAAAATCCAGTGTTTTACCATCTCCAACAGAGCCATCCAATACTACAGATATCCAATGCTCCTTATTCATGTGGTACCCTGGCCTAATCCCATAGGTTCGTGCAATAAACCCATTTAACTCCGGATTGCATTTCACATTCATAATGTCTACGCTTCCCTCTTCCGGAATTCCTAATTTATTCTTATCTACATTCATAAAAACTGCATACCATTTTCCGTTTTTATGCCGAAGCACCGCTGACTTAGGATCCCGCTTCCAAAGATGCTCCGGTGTTGTTCCATATTGCTCTTTTACATACTGATAAATTGCCTCTTTTGTCAAAAAACTTCCCCCGCTTTACTTCTATAACTCTAAACCGAAATATATCCTCATTATAGAGAGTGTGAGAAACCGTGTCAAGATTTTTGGCTCAAAGGATCTCACGATATTTCCTAAAGCATTTTGTTTTAATTTTCTGATTTTTGGTTCCGGTTTTCGATTTTTTTATAATTTTCATAAAA
>NZ_JAQDKY010000123.1:0-500 GCF_027662325.1 Blautia faecis
CGAAGACGCTCAATCTCAATTTCTATGATTTTTTCTTCGTTTTCTCCTGATTGTCTGTTTGGCTCAGTCATCTTGACTCCTTTCCTCCAGGATTCAGGAAATAAAAAATGCCTGCCTGGAACTTTTATAGATAGTAAAGTTCCAAACAGACATTGCTGTTTGACCATTAGCTGTAGCTAATAGAATTGAATACTGTTTCAGCTAATTTATGTTTGCAGATTTGGGAAATCCCCGAATAAGGGGTGACAACGGAGCGGAACCCAAATGTTAGCTGGACTTCTTAAAACCCATGTTTGCAAACCGGTAATTTTGATTAGCTGTCAGCTAACAAAAATCGGATTGCGTTAGCTGGAAATTGATCATTTTGAATGGAATTTTGTGTCACGAACGTGATTTGAAAATAACAAAAGCGTTCGTTGTCAGCTAATCCAGCTAACATTTTCGAACGCTTTGAAGCCCGTCGCCAAGAGGATTTGAACCTCCGACCCCTCGCTTAGGAG
>NZ_JAQDKY010000013.1:0-95048 GCF_027662325.1 Blautia faecis
GTCCGCCTTGAATAACTTTCAACCAATTAAATAAATTTTCAGGAACTCATAAATCTCTTCTTCAGTTGGCGGACATCCTTCCAGGTGGTGGGTGAAGTGGCGGGTGCAGTGGCCGATTCCCAGGGTGCCTTCCTGGTTTCGGTAGCCTTGACCGATGGAGATTCGGGTGGTCAGGTTTGAAAGGAGGCCTTCTTGCTTCAGGCGGTCAAGGGCAGGGATCAGGTTGCCGTAGCAGGCGCTGCAGGATTCTACTTCTTCTACAGCGTCGACAAGCTCTACCACTTTCCGTGACTTGGGAATGGGGGCACCGGGGTTGCCATCGAGGGCACGGATTTCTACCTGGCGGATGTCGGCGCAGCCAACACCAAGGGTGGCAGCCTTTGTGATGTAGGGAACCTCTTCTACCTGGTAGTACATCATGTCGCAGACATAGGCATCCATAAGAACCGGATCCACAGCTGCCAGAACGCGGTTCATCTCTACGGGGTTGCCGCCATCCTCGAAATCCAGGTCTCCGCAAATATTGTCTACCACGATGAAATCCTGGTGGATAGCAAGGCCCAGGTGAGCGATGGGGTCATGGAGACCTAATGCGTGAAAACGGCGCTTCTCAGAATTAGGGAGAAGACCTTTCATGTTCTTCAATGCACAGGTGATTTTGGTCTGACAGTGACCTTTTAGTACCGGAACATTAATAAGGAAGTCCAGGTCAAGGACACTTTTACAGATGTTTAAGATCATATCGCCACATTGTACAGGCACTCCCTTTTCCTTTTGCATGTCAAGGAACGGAACGTTATATTTTTCACAGAGGGACTTGAAACCACAGACTTCGTAGGATTCGGAGGTCTTATCTCCTACCCAGGAACCTTCCATGATCACCAGATTGGAAAACCCTTTTTCCTGAAGATATTCTACGATTCCGGCGACTACCTCTGGGTGAGTGGTGCCGCCCCAGTAGGCTTCCATGGGGGCGACCAGGTTTGGCTTGATGCCGATCCGCATATTGTACAAACCAAATTCTGAATTCTGTTTTTCCACAGAATCCGAAGAATAAAAACAGTCCACTTCTGCTTCAGAGTTGTCAATAAGACTGCTCTTTGTTTCAAACTTCGCTTCTGTTATAATCTTCTCACTATTCTGCTGTAAACCTGCCCCGGAATTTTCTGAAAGCACCTTCAATCCGCATTTCTCAAACTTCTTCTCTATCTCCCCTGCCAGATTGCACGCCTCCAGCAGTTCTTTCGTCATCTCCTTATATTCAGTTCCGCATTTTATAAAAATCTGATTCTTCTTCATTTCCGGATCAGTACTCCTTTTTCTCCATAATCTTTATGGATATTGTACAGGAAATCAGAAGCATTAGCAACATAAGAACAAATAGCATCGCCAGACAGACTGGGATTCCAAGGTTCCAAATGCGCAGGCCCAGATTTTTCAGACTTGAAAAATCCACTTTCATTTTCTGGCATAGTTCTACGCCAATCCATCCTACAGCCATGATGCCAAATACAAGAATAAGCAGCACCAGCCTTCCTGTAGAGCTTCCATATTTCAACTGTACCGGAAACACAACCGCATTTGCAAAAACAGCAAGAAAAAGACCGGCAGCTGCAGAAGCGGTCAGTTCTTCCCAAGACACCATATGATATCCGGAAGCATTTACGCCAATTGCAATTGCAACAGCAACAGCCCACAATACCGTGACCATCCCTGCACCCAGCAGATACTTCTCCTTCACATATTCTTTCCTGCTGATAGGAAAAGTAAAAATATAAGGCATACCATTATCCATATCATCACTTGCTATGGTATTCAGTGCCATAACAGCAGCCAGAACAGACACATAACTGATTAGAAAAGAAGGACCTGCGGAAGTACTAAGGAAACAGAAAATGGCTATAATATATACGCCAATGAACGCTTTCATGTTTCCCCTCATAATTTCCATGTCTTTTACAAACATACCTTTCATAATACTTCCCCCTTGATCATCATGGTAATAACCTTGTCCACAGACCCACGTTCTATTGCAAGCTGCGGGTAGTTCTCCGCATAAAATGCACGCTCATCTGTGAGACAGCTGTAGCCGTATTGCTCCTTCTTCACCTTGAGAATATGCTGCTTATCAAGCAATTCATATTGCTTCTCGTCAGCCTTGATAAGACCATATTCATCCAGCAGCACATCTGTATTCTCATGAAGCACGATCCGTCCCTTATCAATCATATAGATATCATCACACAGGCTCTCCAGATCTGAGGAAATGTGGGAGCTGATCAGAATACTTCTTCCTTCCGTCTCCATATATTCCCGAAGGAGTTCCAGAATGCTGTCCCTGGCAATCACGTCCAGACCGGCTGTAGGCTCATCCAGAACAAGAAGTCTGGCATCAAAGCTGGTGGCTGTCAGCACTTTTAACTTTGCTTTCATTCCTGTGGAAAACTCTTTTAGTTTCTTATCCATGGGGATGGAAAACAGGCTGCACCGCTTCTCAAACATCTCCCGGTCAAATTTCTCATAAGTCTCTGTCAGAATATGCACAATCTGTTTCACGGTCAGACAATTGGAAAAACCGCTGTCAGAAAGTGTCGCGCCTATATCCGCTTTCTCTTTTTTGGAAATCTGCTCCATATCCTTATTAAACAGACGAATCTCTCCTGCATCAGAATGAACCAGGCCCAGAATAACCTTAAAGGTAGTAGACTTTCCTGCTCCATTGGCTCCGATCAGACCGGTGATCTGTCCTTCTTCTATTTCCATACTTACATCCAGGGAAAATCCAGGATAATTCTTCTGCAAATTCTTCAAACTCAGCAGCATATCTACTCCTCCATAATAAGCTCAAACAGTTCCCGGATCTCTTCCTCAGACAATCCGCTGATCCGCGCTTTCCGGATCACTTCCTCCAGTTCTGTCTCAATCTCCCGCTTCCGCTCTTCCATAAGAAGCCCCTGGTTATTCTTGGCAATAAAGCTTCCTTTCCCATGCACCGTAACCACGAACCCCTCTTCCTCCAGAAAGTCATACGCCTTCTTCACCGTAAGAGCACTAATCTTCAGCTCCTTCGCCAAAGTTCTCACAGAGGGAAGCATTTCCTCTTCCTTTAACGTCCCGTCAATGATCATCGCCTTGATCTGATCTGTGATCTGCTCATAAATTGGCTGCATCGACGAGTGATTAATTATGATCTTCATGTGACTCCTCCTTATGCAAACAGTATATAACAGTATTATACTGTTGTCAAGTGTTATACGCTGTTTATTTTCACTTAATTCATAGTTACTTTGAACAATCAGCCTGGGATGGGCAATGTGTTGCGGATAGTTCGTCAAAAAACGGGATTTTATGAGTATAGCGCAGGTTCCATAAACACTGTCTGAGCCCAGCATGGACGAGTTTGTTTATGGAACCTGCAATAGGCGACGGAGTAAAATCCCGTTTTTTGACGTTGTCCGCAACACACTGCCCCTCCCAGGCGTCCACCTTCGCCACACAAAAAAAGACGTGCATACCTGAGTCTAGAGCGTGTTTGAAAAATGCTTTCTGCAAGATGTGCGTCACAATTTGTGGGAGATTTCGCCCGGATGAGGGCGCCGTAGCGGGCTACGGCAACCGAATTCGGGTGAAATCTCCCGCAAAGTGGGACGTGCAGATTGCGGGAATGATTTTTCAAACACGCTCTAAACTCACATACACACGCCAATATTTTTATTCAGCTTTATTAAACACTTCTTTATCCACAGCCCCATTCTGGCAAGCCACAATGGTCGTACAAACAGCATCACCGGTAATATTAACCGCTGTTCTTGCCATATCCAGAATACGGTCAATACCCATGATAATACCGATTGCCTCAACTGGAAGACCAACAGAATTAAATACCATAGTCAAAGTAACAAGTCCAACACTTGGAATACCTGCGGTACCAATGGAAGCCAGTGTGGCTGTTCCGATTACTGTAATATAATCCATAGGAGTCAGCTGGATTCCAAAAGCCTGGGCAGCGAACATAACCGCAACTCCCTGCATAATGGAAGTACCATCCATGTTGATAGTCGCACCAAGAGGTATGGTAAAAGAAGAAATCTTCTTGGAAACACCCATCTTCTTGTACAGCGTATCAATAGAAAGCGGAATAGTCGCATTGGAGGTTGCAGTGGAAAAGGCAAAGGCCATAACCGGGAAAAACTTTCTGATAAACTTCACCGGATTCAGGCCTGTGAACAGCTTCAGCAAAATCTGGTATACACCAAAACACTGGATTGCCAGAGCGATCAGAACTGCGATCATATATTTTGCCAGAGGCACAAATGCGCTGAAACCAATGGTTGCAAAGGTTCTTGCGATCAGACTGAATACACCAATAGGAGCCAGACTCATAACCATCATAGTCATTTCCATCATAATATCATTAAACTGGCTGATAAAGTTGGAAACGGTCTCCGCACGCTCCCCAAGCTTTGCCAGGATCACACCAATGATCAAAGCAAACACTATAATCTGAAGCATTTCCCCACTTGCCAGGGACTTGATGGGGTTATCCGGAATGATATTGAGAATAGTCTGAACCAGAGAAGTGGACTCCATAGTCTCAATATCGGAAGCATTTACCTGGATCTTACTCATATCAAGACCAATTCCCGGTCTCAAAAGAGTTCCGATTCCAAGGGCAACTGCAACTGCCACCGCTGTTGTGACCAGATAAAATGCAAGTGTTTTTCCACCTACATTTCCCAGCTTCTTAGTATCACCGATAGCCATACTTCCACATACCAGTGAACAGAAAACAAGTGGTACTACCAGCATTTTCATAAGACGGATAAAGCCCTGTCCCAAAACGTACAGCACTCCTTCAACAATCACATCATTCTTCACACTGCTATCCGGCACCAGGTAATGGAGAACCATTCCTGTGATTGCTCCGGCGATCAGCGCAATAAAGATCATACTGGTTAAGCTGATCTTCTTTTTCTCTTTTACATTCTTTTCTTTCTTCGCGCTCATCTTAGCCCTCCCGTTTTTCTTTCATAAATTCTTCCAGAGAATCCTTCCAGCCAGGCATCTCATATACATCGATAATGCGAAGGATAAAATTGTCCAGAACTGCATATGCAGGTCTGGCAGAAGAAAGATCAGACTGCGGGGTAGGTACCGGATTCAGCTGCTCCTCTTTGCCTGCAAGGCGAAGTATCTCCTTTGCAAATTCGTAACGATTGCAAACGCCCTGACAGGTTGCATGATAGGTTCCGTACTCATTGGTGCGGATCAGATGCAGGATAATTCTTGCCAGATCTTTGGCACTTGTGGGGGAACCATACTGATCCTCCGCTACAGCAAGAGCTCTGCCCTGATCTGCGGCCTCCAGAACACGGTTTACAAAGTTATTTCCCTTTCCGAATACCCAGTTGCTTCGGATGATAAAGTGCTTGTGGGTAAACTCCTTCACATAATTCTCCCCGGCGCACTTGGATTTTCCGTAAACAGTCTTAGGATTTGTATTGTCAAACTCCGTGTACGGCTTCTGTGCCAGACCATCAAAAACGTCGTCTGTGGAAAGCTGCACCATCTTTGCCCCTGTTTTTCTTGCCACAAGGCTTAAGTTACGGGCGCCTAAAGCGTTTACACGAAATGCTTCCTCCGGCTGCTTCTCGCAAAGCTCTACGTCTGTGATCGCAGCACAGTTGATGATCACATCCGGACGATTGATCTCTCCAAAATGAAGAACTTCGTCTGTTTCTGTAATATCAAGCGCATTTTTGTCTGTATTCAAAACTTCAATTTCCAACGGATCCAGCACTTCATTAATTGCCTCGCCAATCTGGCCTTCAGATCCTACGATCCATACTTTCAGCATGTTTTCTCCTCCTTTTCACACGATAAATAATATTTTAACAAGCCAGGCCATACACTGTCAAGAAAAAAGATTGCGCCCTTTTTCCCAATCTGAAAATTGAATTTCCAAAACAGCTGTTAGCATCTTGAATTTCCCAGTCATACCTTGTATAATTTTTGCCAAATGAACAGGGAAGGATTCAGAATTATGAAAAGGAAAGTAGGGAAACGAAAAAAGCAGCTGCAGCAAAAATATTTCTTCCGAAAACTTCTTCTTACAGAAGGGATCCTGATCATTGCAGCAGTTATTATACTGGGAGGAGTTTTCCTCGTAAAAAAGATCCGGGAAAATGTAAATACAGTTTCCATGGTTGAGGAAGCCAGCGGTCTGGACATGGATGACTCCAATTCTCTTGCCGCTGTAAAGGCTGCAATGGCAAGACCGGCAGAATTTTCTCCTAAGTGCGTAGATTCCACCAGACCCTCTTTATACATAGAAACCACAGACATTGAGGTGGACGGACAGATACTTGCCAATGCTTCGGATTATACTGCCACCGATACCCACTCCTTCGATGCCGGGATCAGCTACACAGATGTGGATGGAATCGTCACCTTCCGCGGAAACAATTTCCGCGACACTGCAGCTTATGGCAATACACAGATCAAAAATGGAAAAATCCAGGATCTCTGGACAGCAAAAACCGGCTCTATTACTTACGGAGATGCCACCTGGTCCGGAAGCGGCTGGACCGGACAGCCTCTTATGGAAAAATGGTCCCAAGAAGTAAAGAAGTCCATGAATATGTACGACTGGGCAAAGGAAAAAGACGATCTTGTAGAAGTGATCTATGCCTGCATGGACGGCTATGTATATTTCCTGGATCTGGAAACCGGCGAGGCTACCAGAGATCCCCTTTACCTTGGTTTCACCTTCAAAGGAGCAGGTGCACTTGATCCCAGAGGTTATCCAATTATGTATGTGGGCGCAGGTTATGACAGCAATGAGGGCACTGCCAGGGTCTTTGTTGTGAATCTTCTGGACTGCAGTGTGATGTATACCTTTGGAAATAATGATGAATTTTCCCTTCGTGGAAATTTAAGCTACTTTGATTCCTCCGCCCTTGTGGATGCTGCCACAGATACCCTGATCTATCCAGGAGAGAACGGAATTCTTTATCTGATCAAACTGAATACCAGTTATGACCCGGAAGCAGGCACCTTGTCCATCAATCCGGATCACATTGTAAAATGGCGCTACTACGGAACACGTACCAGCGTAGGCTCCTACTGGCTTGGCATGGAGGACAGCGCAGCCATCTATGACGGTTATCTTTTTATTGCTGATAACGGCGGCAATCTGATGTGCCTGGATCTGAATACCCTGCAGCTTGTATGGGTGCAGGATATTCTGGATGACTCCAACTCCACTCCTGTTTTGTCTGTGGAGGGCGGACACCTTTACCTGTATGTCAGCACCTCTTTCCGTCTGGGCTGGCGAAGCAGCACCACTGCAGAGGTTCCTGTCTGGAAAATTGATGCGGAGACAGGAGAGATCATCTGGCAGACCTCTTACGACTGTTCCTCCGAGGACAGTGTTTCAGGCGGTGTACAGTCTACCATCGCTGTTGGAAAAGAAGAATTGTCGGATAACATTTATGTGACAGTTGCCAGAACCGGTGGACAGGCACAAGGTGTACTTGCATGCATTGATAAAAATACCGGGAAAGTAAACTGGGAACATGAATCTGCCTATGCCTGGTCTTCACCTGTATGTGTATACAATCCGGATGGCAGCGGAAAGGTTCTCTACTGCAACAGCACAGGACATATCTATCTTCTGGATGGAAAAACAGGAGATGTTCTTGACTGCCACCAGATCAGTGAGGGAGTCATCGAAGCATCTCCTGCTGTATATCAAAGTTATATGGTTGTGGGAACCAGAGATTGTAAGATATGGGGGATGGAACTGCAGTGATGCGGTTCCTCCCCATTTTATTTATGCGATAGGCGAGCCAAAGTTCGTGCCTGCACGAAAAACCTTGGTGACTGACGCGATAACGAATAAAACTCGCAGAGCGTGTTTTGTCTCATTTACTCGATAGGCGAGCCAAACTCGCGCAGCGTATTTATCGCGTTTACTCCGATTTAATCGCCCAGCGCATTTTCGTAGACCGTGCGCGTCCATTCTGGGCACATTCCTGGGCTGACGGACGGATCACATCTTTGGAATAATCGGAATAAATTCCCTCCTTGTATCCAGCCTTCAGTGCTTTCTTCACCAGCTTATCCTCTCCTGAATGGAACGTAAGGATTGCTGCTCTTCCTCCGGGCTTCAGTGCTCCCGGCAGCTTCTCCATAAACTCATACAGAACCTCAAACTCCCGGTTCACATCAATCCGAAGGGCCTGGAAGGTACGCTGGCAGGTCTTTTTGATGGTCTCCTTCTTCTCTTTTTCCGGAAGGAAATCCAGAGTTTTCTCAATGACCTGACGAAGCTTTGTGGTGGTATCCATGTGGTTTCCCTTGCGGATCTCATCTGTGATTGCCTTGGCAAGCTCCTCACAGTATGGCTCGTCTGAATTTTCATAAAGCATTCCTGCAAGCTCATCCCGGGTAATATGTTCCAGGCGCTCTGCCGCACTGATCCCGGCTTCCTGATTCAGGCGCAGATCCAGAGGTCCGTCTGCTTTGAAGGAAAAACCTCTCTTGGGATTATCAATCTGCATGGAGGACACGCCGAGATCAGCAAGAAGGAAATCAAAACCTCCTACTTCTTTGGCAATCTCATCAATGGTACAGAAATTCTGAAGTTTAATGGTCAGAATATCCTCACCGAAGCCAAGATCTTCCAGTCTCTTCTTTGTCTTGGCGGCTTCCTCATGGTCTACGTCAGTGGCATACATATGTCCCTGTCCCTGCAGGCACTGAAGCATGGCCTTTGTATGACCGCCGTAGCCAAGTGTGGCATCAAAGCCAATCTGTCCTGGTTTGATCTCCAGAAAATCAATAATCTCTTTTACCATAATAGAAATATGCATGCCTGCCGGGGTATTCCCTTTTTGCATTACATGCTGAATGGTATCCTGGTATTTCTCCGGCTGAAGTTCTTTATATTTATCCTCAAATTTCTTCGGGTATCTGCCTTTGTAGCGCACTCTGCGCTTATGAGGCTGCTGCCCCTCCTGCACACTCTGCGCATTCTCATGCTGTCTGTTCTCTTTTTCCTGTGACATTCTGATCTCCTGTATCTTTTTATCTGTTGCCATCTACCAATTTCGCAGAAAAATTCTTTATGCCGAAATTCTCATCCATTTCGTAAACAGCAACTTTCATTTGCTAATTCTGCCGCATCATCACATCAATGTTTACAGCCTACAACAAACATCTTCTGTAATTACCCTTGCTTCCGTTTTTCCAATTCCATACTGATTTTCGAAACAAACAGATCAAACGCCACGTCATTCTTTCCGCTGTTGATCACAATATCAGCCTTGGAACGCGTGGGCTCTACATAAAGGTAATGCATGGGTTTCACTGTATTTAAGTACTGTTTAATAATTCCATTCAAGTCTCTTCCCCGCTCTTCCACATCACGAGAAATCCGGCGGAGGATACACTCATCGGCGTCAGCTTCCACATAGACCTTAATATCAAGAAGCTCACGCACTCTGGGATCTGCCAGAAGAAGGATTCCCTCCACAAGGATCACCGGACTTGGGGTGATATGAAGGATCTTGTCGGAACGGTTATGTTGGGAATAATCGTAAACCGGACAGTCAATAGCTTTCCCTTGCCTCAGAAGTTTCAAATGCTCCACCAGAAGCTCTGTCTCCAGGGAATCCGGATGGTCGTAATTCACAGTCACACGCTGCTCAAAAGGGATTCCATCCTGTCTGCGGTAATAATTGTCGTGATAAAGGACTACTACGTCATCTCCAAAACGCTTTTTAATTCTGTTTGTAAAAGTAGATTTACCGGAGCCGGAGCCGCCGGCAATTCCTATAATAAGACTTTCCATATTCTTCTCCTACCTGTCAAGATCAAATTCTTCCGGCATAAATCTCGGACAAATGTTCTCTGAGGTACAAATTACAGTTGAGGAAAGACGGGTACCAATGGCACATGCCTCTCTCATTGTTTTTCCATAGGTAAGGCCTACGCACACACCTGCAAAAAAGGCATCTCCCGCGCCTGTGGTGTCAACCACATCTACCTTCATAGCTGGGTAAACGCCCCATTTTCCTTCCTGATCTGCATAAGCTGCACCATCACTTCCCATGGTAATCACCATCTTTGGAATATGGGCGGACTGGATCCTTTTTGCCAGACACCGGGCCATTTCTTCAGGCTTCAGGTCACCGTAATCCTCAGAAAACAGGATGCCCGCTTCCTGCTGGTTGCATACAAAGCAGGCTGTCCGCCTTAAGAAGTCACGTCTTTCGATTGCAATGGTCATATTCGATACAAGAGCGTATACTTTTTTGCCGTATTTCTCTGCATAGTGAAAGGTCTTCTTCACAATTTCCTTGTCAATATCGATCTCGATCACAACACTGTCCGCATCCTGGAAAATTTCATCTCCGTGTTCATCCAGGATCTGCTCTATCGGACGATGGTCCGGACGTTTGGAAATAGATGCCACCACATCTCCGTCCTGGTCAAAGACAGCCAGCCAGGTTCCCATGCCGTTTTTTACCTTACGCATATATCTGGTATCTACTTTATGACGCTCCAGTTTGCGGATCACATCATCCCCCATAGCGTCGTCATCTACCAGACTGACAAAGGTTGGTTTCAATTCTATATTGGCAATATCTTCCACTACATTTCTTCCTACGCCGCCGTGGATCTGCTGGATCACACCGGCATTTCTTCCTCCAGGAATAAATGGTGCTGTGGAATACCCTTTCACATCGATAAAAACATCACCGATTACAACAATTCCCATATTATAACTTTTCTCCTTTGTTACGTTATATCTTTTGGTTTGCGCTGCCTCTTATGAAACCCGCACTTCCTTACGGCTACATACCGGCTATGATTTCCGTCACCAGCTTTTTAAAAGATTTCGCCACTCTGTCTGCAGTCTCCTGAACCTCCTTGTGGTTCAGCTCCTGTTTCGAAATGCCAGCTGCCATGTTGGTGATACAGGAAATTCCGCACACTTCAATTCCCATATGACGGGCTGCCATTGCCTCACATGCAGTGCTCATTCCAACTGCGTCACCGCCCCATATAGCCGCCATTCTCACTTCAGCCGGAGTTTCATAGGCAGGGCCTGTAAACTGCACGTATACGCCCTCCTGGAGACCTATACCACATTTTTCCGCACTGGCGCGGATCACCTCTCTCAGACGTCTACTGTATACCTCACTCATATCCGGAAATCTGCATCCCAGCTCCTCAATGTTCGGTCCGATCAGCGGACTTGGAATTCCTGTGGTAATGTGATCGGTGATCATCATAAAATCGCCTGGTTTAAAATTCGGGTTCACTCCACCGGCTGCATTTGTAAGAAACAGCTTCTTCGCCCCCATCATGCCCATCAACCTTGTGGGAAGAACTACATCCGTCATTGGATAGCCTTCATAGTAATGCACTCTTCCCTGCATGATCACAACCGGCACATTTTTCACATATCCAAATACAAATCTGCCTTTGTGGCCTGCAACTGTGGAGGTTGGAAAACCTTCAATCTCTGTATAGTCAATGGTGGTTTCGATCTGGATCTCATCTGCATAATCTCCAAGGCCGGATCCCAGGATCAGCGCCACTTCCGGTTTAAAATCTGTCCTTTTTCTGACACTTGCAAGGCAAGTCTCTAATTTCTGATATAAATCGCTCATGTACACCTTCTCCTTTATCTACAGCTATCCGGCTTATTGCCAGGACAGCTTATAACATTATTTTCATATAAACAGAAAGCCTTCAATACCATGCGTTTTGCCATAGTCTTGTTTTCCGTTTATACGTTGCCGATTTTCTCATCAACAGTCTGCTTTAGCCTTTCGTACTGCTCCCTGTCGATGTAGATCTGATTGCCTTTTTTCACGATCAGCTGTTCTGCTTGAAACTTCTTGATGGCGCGGCTGATGCTTTTCAGGCAAAGGCCTGTCTCATCTGCCATATTCTGCCGGCTTTCGCCGATGCATAAAATGTCATTTTTGTTATATTTTTCGAACCATTCCGAGAAGAGTACAGCTAATCTGTCAGCCCCTTCCAAAAACAGGTACAGACGGTTCCGCCGCTCTTCCTCCAACAGGGAAGCACAGGTAAGCTTTGCCTCCATGCGAAAAGCTTCCGTATCTGAATAAATCCATTTCTCATACTGCGCTCTTGGAAGCTTGGTAACAATACACTCTGTCTCTGTCTGCAGGGTGGTCTGGTAGGTATCCTGTCCCAGGATCACCTCCATACCACCAAGCGCAATGAGATTCATAGGCTTCATAAAATCATAGGCAATGCCGGAAATCCGGTAATCAGTGGCTTTTACCCTTCCTCTGGCAACAAAGAAAATCGTATCTGCCGGTTCATTTTCCCTGATAAAAGTAGTTCCGGCTTCCATTATCTCACTCTGAAACAGGTCCATAAGCCATAATGGCGCAGTACGGAAATAAGCCTCAAATTGTTTCTGTTTCTCACGTTCCAGTTCACGAAGGAATGGAAGTACATCGTGTAAATAGGTGTGTTTCATATGATTTCCTCATCTTCTGCCATGTGCTGCAAATCATTTGTTTCTATCCGGCTTCTGCCGCAAAAGCAGACAATCCACCGGATGAACAACCGCTATCCAACAGCTGCTTTTCTATTTTAGCATAATTTCTCAAAAATGGAATGTCCGATAGTTCCTTCCGGCATTTTTACCTCAAAATTATCTGCCACAGACGCACCAATAATGGAAAAAGTATCCTCATTTTCAAGGGCGCCACCCTCTTTCATGGTCTTGGAATAAGCCAGGAAGGGAACGTACTCTCTGGTATGGTCGGTGCCGCTATAGGTGGGATCATTCCCGTGATCTGCGGTAAGAATAAGAAGGTCATCCTCCCGAAGCTCTTCCAAAAGAACGCCCAGGTTCTTGTCAAACTTCTCGATTTCTTTGCCGTAACCTTCCACATTTCGTCTGTGTCCCCACAGGGCATCGAAATCAACCAGATTCACAAAGCAAAGTCCCCTGAAGTCTTCTTTGCAGATTTGGATGGTCTGCTCCATGCCGTGTACGGAGCTGTCAGAATGATAGGTCTTTGTGATTCCTTCGCCGCAGAAAATATCGTTGATCTTCCCTACACCGATCACATCCAGCCCATTATCCTTTAACGCATTTAATGCAGTCAGACCTGTTGGCTTCAAAGCATAGTCATGACGATTACTGGTTCGCCTGAACTCACCTTTCTTTTTGCCAACATATGGTCTGGCGATGACACGGCCTACACGCCATTCATCCTTCCGTGTAATTTCTCTTGCAATCTCGCAGCAGCGGTACAAATTCTGAAGATCAAAGGTTTCCTCATTTCCGCAGATCTGAAGAACAGAGTCGGCTGAAGTATACACGATCATGGCACCTGTATGGATTTCTTCTTCCCCAAGCTCTTCAATGATCTCCGTTCCGCTGGCGCTCTTGTTTCCAATCACGCGCTTGCCGCAGCGCTTCTCCAGCTCCGCGATCAGCTCCGGCGGAAAGCCGGTGTCTGTGAAAGTCTTAAACGGCTTCTCTGTCTTAATTCCCATCATTTCCCAATGGCCGGTCATGGTATCCTTGCCATTGCTGGCTTCGCCTACGCGCATGTAACGGCCAATCGGCTTCTCCACACCTTGCATATTTCCTGCCGGATGAAGATTTAACATTCCAAGCTTCTTAAGATTTGGTATTTCCAGGGAGCCCATTTTATCCAGAATATGTCCGAATGTATCCACTCCCACATCCCCGAATTTCTCTGAATCCGGCATGGCACCGATTCCCAGAGAATCCAGAACGATCACGAAAATCCTTTCATATTTTTTCAAAATAAAATCCCTCGTTTCCAATATTTTATCCTTTTATTCCCAGTTCAGAATACAATCTCGCTTTCACCTCATCAGTGGCAAATGCCGTATCCACTGCATTCTTCATCATCAGCCGTATCTCTTCCTCCTGAATGCCATACGTGTTCTGGATGAACTGAAGCTCTTTGGTAAGGCTTGTGTTGCTCACTGTACGGTTGTCCGTGTTTATGGAAACCTTCAATCCTGTGTTCAGAAATTCCCGGATGGGATATTCTGACGGACTGTTTACCGCTTTTGTCTGAAGATTGCTGATAGGACACATTTCAATTCCAATGCCTCTGTCAGCCAGCTCTTTTTGAATATTATAATGGCCTCGCATGGCGATTCCATGTCCGATCCTGCCAGCTCCCGCTTTTACAGAATCCACAATGTTCTGTACGCTTCCACACTCTCCTGCATGAAGGGTAAAGGGCATCTCCAGCTTACGGGTATTCTGAAAAAGTTCCATAAACTGTGCCATGGGATATGCTGCTTCCGCACCTGCCAGATCCGCTGCACATACACCATATCCCAGATATTCACGGGCTGTTTTTATCATCCGGCTGTTGTCCTCCTGGCTGTGATGACGCATGGCACAGGTAATCACACCAAACTCCGTTCCAAAGTCTGCTCTGCCCCGCTCAAGACCTTTTAATACCGCCTCGATCACAGCACGGCAGTTCATTCCGGAGGTCTCTGAAAGAAGAGGTGCAAAACGGATTTCTGCGTAGCGTACATTTTCCTGGCTCATGGTGCGAAGTACATCGTATCCAGCTGCCTCAAGCCCTTTTTCATCCATAATACACTGACCCGGAAGCGAAAATTTCTCAAGGTATTCTGCAAGGCTTGTGCAGTCATCAGACACGCTAAGCTCTTCCGGCTGTACCCTTCTTCCCAGCTGGCTCTCCATGAACTCCCGGCTTAAAGACCCGTCCAGATGACAGTGAAGCTCTGCCTTTGGTAGTGCTTTTAATTGTTCGATTGTCATAATTTTTTCTCCTGCAATTCTTTATGCTGCCTTATAACTGCCGGATTCAATGCCAGATCACTCTGTTTCGGCATTTTCCGGCATACTTCATAATACTATTCTCCAGTCAGCAGCTTTCATGCCAGATTAGAAGGTCCGAATCCTAACGGCAGGAGTTCTTTTAGTGTATACACATCATAATGCTCTTTGTCCACCGCCAGAATGACCTGGAAGATTTCCGGGTTGCAAAACTCCATCATGACCTGTCGGCACACGCCGCAGGGAGCTGCATATTCTGTGAGCACGCCAGCCTTACCGCCGACAACACAGATAGCCTGAAAATCCTTCACCCCTTCGCTTACTGCCTTGAAAAATGCGGTACGCTCCGCACAGTTTGTGGCTGTATACCCGGCATTTTCAATGTTGCAGCCTGTGTAAACCTGCCCGTTTTTTGCAAGGAGGGCTGCGCCTACTTTAAAATTGGAATATGGTGTATAGGAATATTTCAGCTGGTGGATTGCTGTATCAATCAGCTGGTTAATCATCTCTTTTTCCATTTTCACACCTCTCTTATCATTCACATTTTCTGATTGTCTCTGACAACATAATGCTCTTCTCGATGAACGTCGTTATAATCTGATCAATTCCGGAGACAGCATCTGTTCGCCTTTACAATCAATGACCAGATCAATATCCTGTAGCTTTCTCATTCTTTACAATTTTTATAATCCGGCTGGTTCCCAGTCGGTCTGCACCAAGTGCAAGGAACTTCTCTGCATCCTCCAGGGAAGAAATTCCGCCTGCTGCTTTCATCTTTACATTTGGTCCGATATGTCTGGAGAAAAGCTCAATGTCTGCAAAGGTCGCACCTGCGCCACCAAAGCCGGTAGAGGTCTTAATATAATCTGCGCCTGCTGCTGTTACGATCTGGCACATTTTAATTTTTTCCTCGTCTGTGAGGAAGCAGGTTTCAATGATAACCTTCAGGATCTTGTCACCGCATGCAGCTTTTAAGGTGCGGATCTCGTTCTCAATCAGGTCATATTTCTGATCTTTCAGCCAGCCGATATTGATTACCATATCGATTTCGGAAGCACCATTTACAAGAGCATCTTTTGTTTCGAATTCCTTGGCTGCTGTTGTCATATAGCCATTTGGGAAACCGATAACCGTGCACACTGCCATTTTTCCATTCATGTATTCTGCTGCCTGTTTTACATAGCTTGGCGGAATGCATACGGATGCAGTTCCGTATTCCATCGCATCGTCACAAATCTGTTTGATTTCTTCCCAGGTAGATGGCTGGAGAAGAAGGGTATGATCCACATGTTTTAAAATCTCTTTTACGTCCATTTATTTTCCTCATTTCTGTTGTCTCTTTATATTGCCCGAAATTACTGTATCGCAATTTACTGGCAGGATTCATATCTGTTCTTTATTTGATTGTCTAGTACATCGAATATTAAGTAACTGCAAGATGTTCGTCACAATTTGTGGGAGATTTCGCCCCAATGAGGGCGCCGTAATGCGCTACGGCAACCGAATCCAGGCAAAATGCAACGCAAAGTGGGGCGTGCAGATTTCGATGTCACGGTCTTAATTCGACGAATCCTCCCGGATCAGCTTTCTCACAGCTTCAACAGCCACCTGGATTGCCATATCTGTATCATGCACAACCGGATTATCCAGTCCCAGCTTCTCTCTTTCCTGATTTGCAAGCACCAGGAAACAGGAGCCAGCTCTGGCACGAAGCTTGCCAGCTGCAATAAAAAGCGCTGCAGATTCCATCTCGGAAGCAAGACAGCCCATTTTCTTCCAGGCCTCCCATTTGTTGAGCAGCTCATAACCAACTGGCATTGCTTCAGGCTCATGCTGTCCGTAAAAAGCGTCTTTGCACTGGACAACACCTGTATGACAGGAAAGTCCTTTTTCTTTCGCAGCTGCCACAAGGGCGTTTGTCACGTCCAGATTAGCTACTGCCGGATACTCTATGGGGGCATATTCCCGGCTGGTTCCCTCCATACGGATGGCACCTGTGGCAATTACGATATCTCCGCTTTTTACCTCAGGCTGCATACCGCCGCAGGTTCCAATGCGGACAAAAGTATCTGCGCCGCACCGGGAAAGCTCTTCCATGGCAATGGAGGCAGACGGTCCGCCGATTCCGGTGGATGTCACGCTGACTTTCACGCCGTCCAGGGTTCCTGTATATGTGATATATTCTCTGTTGTCTGCAATGAGAACCGGGTTGTCAAAATACTGGGCAATTTTCACACACCTTTTCGGGTCTCCCGGCATGATTACGTAGCGGCCAACTTCCCCCTTTGCAACCTGGATATGATACTGCCTACTGGCATCTTCAGAATAGTTTTTCATAGTGTCACCTCTGTCCTTTATCGTACGGAATACCTTCCGCCTTCGGCGCTCTGGAATTCTTGGATACAAACACCAGAACGATCAGGGAAATAATATATGGGAACATGTTGTATAATGTGCTGGGAAGCTTCAAGGCTACCAGCGCATCAAATCCTGTGTATACGTTTGACAGCGCACGGAAAAGACCGAACAGAAGGGCTGCCAGTCCGATGTTTACCGGCTTCCACTGTCCGAAGATCATAACAGCAAGTGCAAGGAAACCAAAACCAGCAACTCCGTTCTCAAATTTCCACTCACTTACACCGGCAGTGATATAAACCAGTCCCCCAAGACCGCCAAGTGCACCGGAGATCAAAACGCCTGCGTAACGCATTTTAAAAACATTGATACCTACCGAATCGGCTGCCTGTGGATGCTCACCACATGCCATCAGACGAAGTCCAAATCTGGTCTTATAAAGTACCACATAAGAAGCAAGGAGGATCAGCAGTGCAAAAAGCATGAACCAGCTGAATTCAAATTTTCCAATTCTTATCAAGAACGCTTTCTTAGCCACCTTGTAGGCAACTGTGGAAGAAACGTTGTCTGGGTTTTCTGCCATGTTGATGGCTCTTACGATAACAACAGCTGCAGCCGGTCCAAGAAGATTCAGGGCCGTACCAACCAGTGTCTGGTCTGCATTGAAATGAATGGCAGCCACACCAAGGAGCAGGGAAAATATCATTCCCACAAGTACACTGGCCAGAACCACCAGAAGGATCACAACTGGTGCCGGAGCGGAATCCGGAAGATATTTCATCATCAGGGCACCGCCAAGTGCACCCATAACCATAATTCCCTCAAGACCAATGTTGATGACACCGCTGTGCTCGGAAAAACAGCCGCCAAGTGCTACGAGAATTAATACAGAAGCAAATATTAATGTATACTGAATCAATAATAACATTATTTTTCTCCTCCTTTTGCAGCTTTTTTCTCATCTCTCCTGTCGAGATAACGGTTTAACCAGAGTTTGAAGAAGAATACAAATCCACACAGATAAATGATAAACGCGGAGATCAGATCAGAGATCTGTGCACAATACATGGTCTTATCCACATAGCTTCCACCACTTGTAATATGCTGGATAAAATAAGAGGAAAAAATTGCTCCGATGGGGTGAAGGCCGCCAAGGAAGGCTGCTGCGATTCCATTAAAGCCCATGCCCGGAACGGTTGTCTGCTGAACCATCCAGGTCTCAATTCCGCTGAGATAGAAAACAGCTGCACCAAGTCCTGCAAGACCGCCAGCGATCATCATGGTTACAATGGTATTTCTCTTCTCTTTCATGCCGCAGTATTTTGCAGCATTTTTGTTCATACCTGTTGCGCGAAGCTCAAAACCGAATTTTGTTTTTTCCAGAAGTACCCACACTACGATTGCCATTACCACAGAAATAATAAGACCGATGGATACGAATTTGTTTCCGGAAAAGATCTCGTCCAGTCCACAGTTGGGAAGAAGAGCACTCTTATTGCCGCTGGAAAGATCTACAGTGTATGGAGTAGACTCGGATTTCACCTGGGTAAGAAGCATATTCACCACATACAGGGAAATCCAGTTCAGCATGATACAGGAAATAACCTCGTTTACATTGAAGTAAGCCTTCAGTGCACCGGAGATGCCGCCTACCAGGGCTGCGATCACGATTGCTGCGATCATGCATACATACCAGGGCATGCCAAGTTTCAACGCAAAATACAGAGAAGCTCCGGCTCCAACTACATACTGTCCTGCTGCTCCAATGTTAAAAAGTCCAACCTTGTAAGCAAACAGAACGGACAGGGAACACATCAGAAGTGCGGAAGCCTTTACCAGTGTGGTTCCCATATACTTCATCATAGCCTTCTGGCTTGGATAGTAAAAATAATTCTTGATAATTGCAGTAATCGCACCCGCAGCTCCTGCAGGATTGATAATAAGAAGTACCAGATAACCGATGAGAAGACCGATCACAATGCATAAAAGAGAGGCAATGATGGTCTGAACCGCATTGTTTCTCAGAATGCTTTCTTTCTTTTTGGATTCATTATTCATTGCTCTTCGTCTCCTTTCTCTTCGATCCTGCCATGTAAAGGCCAAGTTCCTCTACGGTTACTTTTTTCGGATCAAATTCTCCTACGATTTCACCTTCGTACATTACCAGAATTCGGTCTGATACATTCATAACCTCATCCAGCTCCAGGCTGATCAGAAGAACACCTTTGCCTGCATCCCTTGCCTGTACCAGCTGTTTGTGAACATGCTCGATTGCTCCAACATCCAGACCACGGGTAGGCTGAACTGCGATCAAAAGCTCCGGATTCTTGTCAATCTCACGGGCAATGATTGCTTTCTGCTGGTTTCCACCAGACATGGATCTCGCCTTGGTGATGGCACCCTGACCGGAACGGATATCATACTGTTCGATCAGGCGGTTGGCATATCTGCGAATCTCTTTGCGTTTCAAAAAGCCCAGTTTATTGGTAAACTGTGGTTCGAAATATCTCTGAAGGACGATGTTGTCTTCCAGGGAATAATCAAGTACCAGGCCGTGTTTGTGACGGTCTTCCGGGATATGGCTCATGCCGGAGGTAAGGCGCTCACGGATTGGCATGTGAGTAATGTCTTTTCCATTCATAGTAATGATGCCGCTCTTCAGTGGCTCCAGACCGGAAAGTCCGTAAACAAATTCGGTCTGGCCATTTCCGTCGATTCCGGCGATACATACGATCTCACCTCTGTGGACCTGAAGAGAAACGCCGTTGACTGCGTTATTCTTATGATGCTTGGAAGCAACCACCATATCCTTGATATCCAGAACAACTTCACCGGGCTTTGCTTCTTCTTTCTCTACAATGAAGTTTACGTCTCGTCCAACCATCATGGCGGAAAGCTTCTCCGGGTTGGTATCCCTGATGTCTACGGTTCCGATGCATTTTCCCTTACGAAGAACGGTACAGCGGTCTGCAACCTGCATGATCTCACCAAGCTTGTGGGTAATGAATAGAATGCTTTTGCCCTCGGCTGCCAGATTTTTCATGATCTGCATAAGCTCCTGGATTTCCTGCGGAGTAAGTACTGCGGTAGGCTCATCAAAGATCAGGATCTCGTTGTCACGGTAAAGCATTTTCAGGATCTCGGTTCTCTGCTGCATACCTACTGTGGTATCCTCGATAATGGCATCCGGATCTACAGAAAGACCATATTTTTCGGAAAGGGCCATAACCTTTTTACGCGCGCCCTCTTTCTGAAGGAAACCGTTTTTTGTGGTCTCAACACCAAGGATAATATTATCCAGAACGCTGAAGCATTCTACCAATTTGAAATGCTGATGTACCATTCCAATGCCCAGGTCATTTGCATCGTTTGGATCTTTGATCTCAACTTTCTTTCCATCTTTGTGGATCTCGCCCTCTTCCGGCTGATACAGGCCGAACAGAACACTCATCAGAGTGGATTTACCTGCTCCATTTTCGCCAAGCAGAGCGTGGATTTCACCTTTTTTCAACTGAAGTGTGATATTATCATTTGCGATGATTCCGGGAAAACGCTTGGTTATTCCCAGCATTTCAATTGCATATTCACTCATCTTCGCTTTCTCCTTTTTTCATGGCAGATTCACAAACAGAACGCACAAGTGATAAAACGGTTACTGATCACTTCATTCACAAACCCCTCTCGAGCGAACAGTAATATAAGTCTTGTTATGACGGCACTTACGCAAAAAAGGGAAGTGGCCACTGCTCACTCCCCTTTTTATCACTGCATGGCCATTCTTCATGTTAAGACCAGTCTGCTTTCCTGTCGGAACCCTACCCGTGATTTATAATTGCATTTACTATGCGGAGTAGTTGGTTGTCTTATTTGATGCTGCCGTAATCATTTACTGTGATCTCAGTCTCTGGCATTGCTGTGATGTCGCTGCTTACTTCAATCTCGCCATTGTATAATTTCTTTACAAGATCTTTGTAATCATCTACAGTGAAATTGTCATCCCACTGGGTTGTCTCCATTGGGAGCTGTACATAGTTGTCTTCCGGGTTCTCAGATACAAGACCAAGATTGTCGATCTTTCCAGCGTAATCAGATTCCCAATTGCCATCCTTGATCGCATCAAGTGCAGTCTTTACTGTCGGTGCAAGACCCTTCATAGCGGAGGTAACAGTGATGTCCTCACCGATGATTCCGGACTGGTCAGAGTCAACACCGATTACCTTGCCGTCAACCTTCGCTGCTGCTTCTGCTGCAGATGTGTAGATTCCACCGCCGCATGCGAATACAACTTCAACGCCCTTGCTTCCGTACCAGGTATCCATGTAAGCTGTGATGTCTGCATCGCCGTAGAACTGTCCGCCGCATACATACTCAAGCTCAACGTCACTTGTGATTCCAAGCTCTTTGGCTGCTTCGTCTACGCCCTGAACATATCCATATCCAAAACGGGTAACAGCCGGTACAGACATACCGCCGAGGAATCCAAGATGCTTGTATCCAAGCTTCACAGCTGCATATCCAGCCATGTATCCGGAGATCTCTTCCTGATAGGTACAGCAGTAAACATTGTCTGCATTGTAGTAATCGGTCACTTCATAATCATCCGGATTGTAGGTGTATCCTTCGCCAACACCCTTCTCACAGATATCGCCTGCACTTACGTCTGGTGCAATAAACTTCACGTCCGGATACATCTCAGACTGCTCTACGATAGTAGCTGCGAACATATATCCCGGAAGTACGATCACGTTAGCTCCATCTGCTACAGCCTGGTCAACACTTGCGTTACGTGCCTCGTCAGAGTCGCTCTCTGGTTTATAATAGTTGAACTCAGAACCATTCTCTTCGGACCACGCCTTACATGCCTCGTAAGTGGTCTGGTTAAAGCTCTGGTCTGTAATATCACCAGAGTCAGTTACCATGGCGATCTTCATATCTCCAGCCTCAGCCTTCACCTCTGTCACTCCGTAAGCTGGTGCAAGGGAAAGTGCCATTGCACCTGCAAGAACCATAGCTGCAATTCTTTTCTTCATATTATTTTTCCTCCTTTTTTGAAATTGGCTTTGTTATCTCTACAATGACATATGTCTCACTTTTAAAACAGGACACATGTCCCTTTTTCTATATTTATTTTCATTTTCGTACAAAAAGGAGATTTTTTCAAGTGTTTTTTAGTATATTTTTTTATATTTGATTTTTTGTTAAAAGACATATGTCTCTTTTTTTATTTTCCGTATCATATATTTTGCCTTAATGATATTTATGCATCCGCACATTATAGCTGACGCATAAGATCACAGTAGCTCCGCTCCATGCTGCAATCTCTGCAAAGAAAATACCGTCCTGCCCGATAAAATGGGGAAGAATCAGCGCAGCACTGATACGCATGACAAATTCAGCCATACCACTTACCATAGGCATTAACGTATCTCCCAGTCCCTGCAGCGCAGATCTGTACACATACAGGAAGTACAACACCCAGAGCATGGCAGCCATAATAGAAAGGTATTTAAAAGCAATTGCAAGTACCTCCTGTGTCTGCTGCGGTTCACCTGAGATGAAAAGTGAGAGGATATTTTTTCCAAATAAAAACATGGCAGCAGAAATGATCAGTGAGGTAAGCAGGGAAAGCAGCATACTGCTGCGGACACCTTTCCTGATCCTGTCGATCCTTCTGGCTCCCAGATTCTGGCCCACATAAGTAACGATGGCATATCCATAAGAAATCGCTGCCATTTCCAACAGACCATAAAGCTTGTTTGTAGCTGTAAATCCTGCCACAAAAAGAAAGCCATAGCCATTGATCACATACTGGACTACCAGACCGCCTACACCGATAATGATATTCTGAAATACAACAGGAATACCAAGCTTCATCAGACGGGCATTCATTCCTGTGGCAGTCATAAAATCTGCTCTGGACAGATGAACAATATCAATTCTGCGTAAAATCAGAAAACAGTACACGGCAGAAAAACTCTGCGCAATCACAGTAGCGATTGCTGCCCCTGCCACACCCCATCCGAAGCCTGCCACAAAAAGGATATCCAATGAAATATTTAGTACAGATGCGATGATCATTGCCGTTAATGGTGTTTTACTGTTTCCCATAGCCCTTAAAGCAGCGGCAAACATATTATAAGCTGCAGTAGCCGGAATTCCGCAGAAAATAATACGCAGATATAATAATGACATTCCGATAATATTGGAAGGTGTATGCAGCCCTGTTAATACCAGTGCAGCAAAGGACTGGCTGAGAATGAATACTCCCACTGCGATGAATGCGGTCAGCCGATAACTGTGTGCCAGAGATTTTCGCAGATTTTCGAAATCCTTTGCACCATAATACTGCGCAAGCTGAATGGAAAATCCCTGAGTGAGACCAGTGGATATTCCTGTGACAACCCACAGCAGAAAGTCAACCGCACCCAGTGCAGCAAGGGCCTCCACACCTGCAATCTGGCCAACGACCATAGTATCCACCATTGTATAAAGCTGTTGACAGATATTCCCCAGCATCAAGGGAATTGCAAAAAGAATGATCAATCTCCCCGGCGAACCGGAGGTCATATCCTGAATCTTGGTTTTCATTAGTATAAAATTTCCTTTCTGGAGTATATTCCTGAAACAAAAAACCTTGAAGAACCGTATTTCTACAATTCTCCAAGGTTATTCTTATGCTTGGACACATATCATACTGAAGTATGACTTAAATATATATTCAGAATGAATTATTTATTCTTCTGAGCGATAGCTGCCTGAGCTGCTGCCAGACGAGCAACCGGTACACGGAATGGTGAGCAGGATACATAGTCAAGACCGATCTTGTTGCAGAACTCTACAGAAGATGGATCTCCACCGTGCTCTCCACAGATTCCGATGTGAAGGTTCGGGTTAACTGGCTTACCAAGTTTGATAGCCATATCCATAAGCTTACCAACGCCAACCTGATCCAGTTTTGCAAATGGATCGTTCTCGAAGATCTTAGCGTCATAGTATGCGTTAAGGAATTTACCAGCGTCATCACGGGAGAAGCCGTATGTCATCTGAGTTAAGTCGTTGGTACCGAAGCAGAAGAAGTCAGCCTCAGAAGCGATCTGGTCAGCTGTAAGAGCTGCACGTGGGATCTCGATCATTGTACCTACTTCATATTTCAGATCTACGCCTGCTGCTGCGATCTCAGCGTCAGCTGTCTCAACAACAAACTTCTTAACATATTTAAGCTCTTTGATATCACCTACTAACGGGATCATGATCTCTGGGCAGATGTTCCAGTCAGCGTGAGCTTTCTTTACATTGATAGCTGCACGGATAACTGCTGTTGTCTGCATCTTAGCGATCTCTGGGTAAGTAACTGCCAGACGGCATCCACGATGTCCCATCATTGGGTTGAACTCATGAAGAGAATTGATGATAGTCTTGATCTCTTCTACAGTCTTGCCCTGAGCGTCAGCAAGCTTCTTGATGTCTTCCTCTTCTGAAGGAACGAACTCATGAAGCGGCGGATCCAGGAAACGGATTGTTACAGGGTTGCCCTCGAGAGCCTCGAACAGACCTTCGAAGTCTTCCTGCTGATATGGAAGAACTTTTGCAAGTGCTGCTTCTCTCTCCTCAACTGTTGTGGAGCAGATCATCTCACGGAATGCATCGATACGTCCCTCACCGAAGAACATATGCTCTGTACGGCAAAGACCGATACCTTCAGCACCAAGCTCAACTGCTTTCTTAGCGTCAGCAGGAGTATCAGCGTTTGTACGAACCTTCATTGTTCTGTACTTGTCAGCCCATGCCATGATACGTCCGAACTCACCAGCGATTGTAGCGTCTACTGTCGGGATGATTCCGTCGTAGATGTTACCTGTTGTACCATCGATGGAAAGGAAATCTCCCTCGTGGAACTCTTTGCCAGCAAGTGTAAATTTCTTATTAGCTTCGTCCATAGCGATATCACCGCATCCGGATACACAGCACTCACCCATACCACGGGCAACTACTGCTGCATGAGATGTCATACCACCACGAACTGTCAGGATACCTTCAGCAGATTTCATACCTGTGATATCCTCTGGGGATGTCTCAAGACGAACAAGGATAACCTTCTCGCCTCTCTCAGCCCACTCTACAGCGTCATCAGCTGTGAATACGATCTTACCACAAGCAGCTCCTGGAGAAGCTCCAAGACCTTTGCCCATTGGTGTAGCAGCTTTCAGAGCCTTAGCGTCGAACTGCGGATGAAGAAGAGTATCAAGGTTACGAGGATCGATCATAGCTACTGCTTCTTCCTCTGTTCTCATTCCCTCATCAACAAGGTCACAAGCGATCTTCAGAGCAGCCTGAGCGGTTCTCTTACCATTACGTGTCTGCAGCATGTATAACTGGCCATGCTCAACAGTGAACTCCATATCCTGCATATCTCTGTAGTGTGTCTCCAGAGTATGGCAAACTTCTGTAAATTTCTTGAATGCTTCCGGGAACTTCTGCTCCATCTCAGCGATGTGCATAGGTGTACGAACACCAGCAACAACGTCCTCGCCCTGTGCATTGGTAAGGAACTCACCGAACAGACCTTTGTTTCCTGTAGCTGGGTCTCTTGTAAATGCAACACCAGTACCACAGTCATCACCCATGTTACCGAATGCCATCATCTGTACGTTAACAGCTGTACCCCAGGAATATGGGATATCGTTGTCACGACGATATACGTTGGCACGTGGGTTGTCCCAGGAACGGAATACGGCTTTGATTGCACCAACTAACTGCTCTTTCGGGTCAGCCGGGAAATCGGAACCGATTTTTTCTTTATATTCAGCCTTGAACTGCATAGCAAGTTCTTTAAGGTCGTCAGCTGTAAGCTCAACGTCAAGTTTAACGCCTCTTTCAGCTTTCATTTTGTCGATAAGCTCTTCGAAATATTTCTTACCAACTTCCATAACTACGTCAGAGTACATCTGGATAAATCTTCTGTAGCAGTCCCAAGCCCAACGTGGGTTGCCGGATTTCTCAGATAATACAGCTACAACGTCTTCATTTAAACCAAGGTTCAGGATAGTATCCATCATACCTGGCATAGAAGCTCTTGCGCCTGAACGAACGGAAACAAGCAGAGGATTCTCGATGTCACCGAATTTCTTTCCGGTAACTCCTTCCATCTTGGTGATTGCTTCCATGATCTGACCCATGATCTCGTCGTTGATCTGTCTTCCATCCTCATAGTACTGAGTACAAGCTTCAGTAGTGATTGTAAATCCCTGAGGTACAGGAAGTCCAAGGTTTGTCATCTCAGCAAGGTTAGCACCTTTACCACCCAGAAGGTTTCTCATATCAGCGTTACCTTCTGTAAACATGTAAACCCATTTTGCCATTTTACATTTTCCTCCTAAAAATTTGTTCATTGGTAACTGTTCAGTACCTTCACAGTTACTTTCATAAACATAAACTATGTTTTATACGCACATAGTTATTTTATAGGCTTATTCGTCATTCGTCAAGGTAATTCTGGCAAAAAACAGTCAATTTTTTATCATTTTCTCAATTTTTCTTTTTTCTTCCAGTATTCAGCACCAGATGACGGGGAACACCATTTACCATGATTGGCTGATAATCGCCCTGGATCAGTGGTTTAATATAGTCGATAAAGTCTTTGGTCACATTATTTGCATCCTTGTTCATCCAGTTTCTCGGAACCAGCTTCTCTTCATTGGCGATTCGGTGTACATCGTAAATTCCGGTAGCTGCCATATAGGGATCGTCAGATACACGGTCGATGACTACCATCTTGCCGGTGTCTCCTTCATCTGCTGCCTTTACGGCTGCACCTCCAACCATCATAGCCTCATCAATATCCACGCGGGATGCCATATGGGAAGCACTTCTCTGAAGTGTGGAAAGCTCTACGGCACGAGTCTTGCAGCCGCACTCTGCTGCCAGGAAATTAGCCAGATAAGTAGCTGTTCCCTGAAGCTGCTTGTGTCCAAATGCATCTACGTAATCCCCTACACTGCCCAGCTCGCAGACATAGCGTCCGTCAGCCAGCTTGATTCCTTCTGATACAGCAATGACAACGGAGGATTTCTTTTTCAGAAGGTCTTTCACTTTTGCGAGGAATTTCTCAATGTCAAAGGGAACCTCCGGAAGGTAAATAAGGTCTGGTCCTTCACAGTCTTCTGACTTGGAAAGTGCAGTGGCGCCTGTGAGCCAGCCCGCGTTTCTTCCCATGATCTCCATAATGGTGATCATATTTTTCTTATAGGTGAGGCCTTCTGCGTCACGGATCACCTCCTTGGTGGAAGCTGCAATATACTTAGCTGCGCTTCCGAAGCCTGGTGTATGATCGGTAAGTGCAAGGTCATTGTCAATGGTCTTCGGAACACCAAGGAATTTCTGGGTCTGTCCGGTAATGATAGCATAATCAGACAGCTTCTTGATAGTATCCATGGAATCATTTCCGCCAATGTAGATAAATGCATAGATCTCCAGTTTGTTCAGAATATCAAAGATTTTCTCATAGATAGCTCTGTCTTCATGGATTTCCGGAAGCTTATAACGGCAGGAACCCAGAAATGCGGACGGAGTCCTTTTCAGAAGCTCAATGTCAAGCTCGGAATGGATCTGGGTAGAAAGGTCGATATACTGCTCGTCAAGCAGCCCCTGGATTCCGTGAAGCATTCCATATACCTTGTCAAAGCCACGCTCTACTGCATTCTTATATACACCTGCAAGACTGGAATTGATTACAGATGTTGGGCCGCCGGACTGTCCTACAATAATATTTCTTTTCTTTGCCATGGTGGTATTCCTCCTCTATTTCGAATGGATGTGGGTGTCGAAATTTTCTATGGTCATTCACCCTATAATTGTATAGTTTACCAAAGACATATAGCAAAGTCAATGTGGTATTGTATATTTTGCATATTTAATTATGTTTTTATATCATTTTTATATGAATTTTTTATATTTTGGACAAATAATGCAATTTTTTGATAGTGAAATTTACAAATATAGTGATATAATGGAGAAAACGCGCTCTGTGGAGTGCAGCAGACAGAATTCGCGCTCCACATACAACATCACACATGGAGGTTTTACATCATGAAAAGAGTTTTGGAAAATGACTTTCTGAAAGTGACCATTGACGACCATGGGGCTGAGCTGGTCAGCATTTATGACAAAGAGAAAGACCGAGAGGTGATCTGGCAGGGAGATCCCAGGTTCTGGGGACGTCACGCGCCGGTTCTTTTTCCAAATGTAGGAAAGCATTATGGAAATCATTACCGGATCGGTGATAGGGAATATGCTTCCAAGCAGCATGGCTTTGCCCGTGACACAGATTTCACATGTATTGATTCCACACTGGATTCCGTAACCCACCAGATTCGTTCTACAGAAGAGACCAAAGAGGTTTATCCTTTTGATTTTGTGCTCCGCATCCGTCATATTCTGAAGGGGCGCACCCTTACAGTCAGCTGGAAGGTAGCAAATAACAGTGACACGGATATGTATTTCGCCATCGGCGGACATCCAGCATTTCGTGTTCCGGTTCTGCCGGATACCAGAAGAAGTGATTACCGCCTTACCTTCGACGGACAGGAAAGCCTTACATACCTTCTTCTTGACCCGGAGAGCGGCACGGCCAAGGCTGAGAAAAAGGCCACTCTGAAGCTGGAAAATGGCACCTGCCAGATTGAAGATCACATGTTTGACCACGATGCACTGGTATTTGACAACCAGATCACAAGAGCCGGCATCCAGCTGCCAGACGGCACTCCTTATCTGGAGCTGCGCTGTGTGGGATTCCCCAATTTCGGAATCTGGTCTGCTTCCCAGGATGCCCCATTTGTCTGCCTGGAGCCATGGATGGGACGCTGCGATGACTGTGGATTCACCGGAGATCTGTCGGAGAAGCCATTTATCAATCATCTGAAAATGGATGAAATGTTTGAGACGGCATATACTATTGAGATATTCTAAAACATGTTTGAAAGGGATTTTCTGCAAGATGTTCGTCACAATTTGTGGGAATGATTTTTCAAACAGGCTCTAAGCAGAGCAAAAAAATATCGGTACACCTTCCGCTCTTCTGGAAGTGTACCGATATTTTATTCACTCAATTTTCAGGCTCAGAAGACATCCTCAGTTTTTTCCCAGATCGTGTCTGAAAAAGGCTTTCTGCAAGATGTGCGTCACAATTTGCGGGAATGATTTTTCAAACAGGCTCTAGCATTAACGTAAACTGCCACCATCACCACAGTGACAGCAAACACAAACATCATCCCATACTGCTGGTATCCCATTGCAAGCAGGCTCCTTCTGCCTTTAAAGCATCTGGACAAGGCCTGCAGAACCGCGTAGTGAAGAACATAGATAAGCATGGAATAGTCTTTTCCCACTTTTGCCAATGCTCTGGTAAGCGAGTTCTCCACATAAAAATTCTGCCAGCCAATAAAAAGAAGAAAGATGCAGATTGCCAGAAAAATGGTTCCGACGTACTCTTCCTGAGTTCCCAGGGCATTTCGCTTTTCCAGCCACTTCTGCTCCATAACAGCCATATTCCAGAAAACAGGAAGTCCACACAGCAAAAGTCCCATTTTCTTCCTGTCCAGAAAGCCAAGAAGATCCTCCTTTCTGGATCCAAACCAGCAGCCCAGCCAGAAAAAGGGAAGTCCGCAGTACAGAAAGTTCCTTGCATAATAAATGTGACAGTCTTCTTTTCCCACAAAAAACAGGGAATAGCTTCCCTTTATGAGACTTCCCGCCAACAGCACCGGAATCGCCAGATAAGCCAGCTTTCTCAGTCCCAGATGTTCTACAATAAAAGCAATTACAAGCACATAGAGAAGTGCCTGCAGATACCACAGATGCGGCGAAAGCGGGGAAAAATTCCACAAAATAAAATCCTCCGGAACTCTTTCCTCAAACCTTGCAAGCAATGCTTCTTTTATATTTTCTCTTTTCTCAACTGCCAGAAGGATTTCCCATAGCAGGTAAAACAGATTTGCGCCAATGGTAATGGTGAAAATTTTGCCAAACTGCTTCAGTTCCCGTTTCTTCGCCACTGTTTCCGGGTAAAAGAATCCGGTGATCATAAAAAACACAGGCACTGCAAAGCGGCACAAGATCAGAAATTCATCTCCCCCCTGTATTTCCAGAGGCTTGTGGATCTCAACCACTGCAATAGCAGCCAGGCATTTCAAAATATCAATACACGTCCAACGTCTTTTTTTCATTTCCTCGTAACTCCAATAACTGCTGTTCCGGGCAAATACGGACAGCAAAAGGACCAACCATCTGATTTCAGAAAGTCAGCCCTTTTATTACTTTATATACATTCTAAACGGTTCCCACATGCTGCTGCGGCATTTTCAGATTCCTGTTACATTTTCAGATTCCTATTATATGAGGATTCTGAACTGCCTGTCACATAAATCAGAATGTAAATTTATCTGCGAAGTAAGCATCCAGCTCATCAATCTTAATACGAACCTGCTCCATGGAATCACGGTCACGGACAGTTACCATTCCGTCAGTTTCGGAATCGAAATCGTAGGTTACGCAGAACGGAGTACCGATTTCGTCCTGTCTTCTGTAACGTTTACCGATATTTCCACGATCATCAAATTCGCAGTTGTATTTCTTGGATAACTGAGCGTAGATTTTCTCAGCGCCCTCGTTCAGCTTCTTGGAAAGCGGAAGCACACCGATCTTAACCGGTGCAAGTGCCGGATGGAAGTGAAGAACTGTACGAACGTCGTTCTTCTCAGCATCCAGAACCTCCTCATCATATGCACTGCAAAGGAATGCAAGAACCACACGGTCAGCACCAAGTGACGGCTCGATTACATATGGGATATATTTCTGCTTCTTCTCATCATCAAAGTAAGTAAGATCCTGTCCGGATACATTCTGATGCTGGGTAAGGTCATAGTCAGTTCTGTCTGCGATTCCCCAAAGCTCGCCCCATCCAAACGGGAAAAGGAACTCAACGTCTGTAGTAGCCTTGCTGTAGAAGCTCAGCTCCTCCTTGTCATGGTCACGGTAACGTACTTCCTCATCCTTCAGTCCAAGAGAGTGCAGCCAGTTCAGGCAGAAGCTCTTCCAGTATGCAAACCACTCAAGGTCTGTGTCCGGCTCGCAGAAGAACTCAAGCTCCATCTGCTCGAACTCACGGGTACGGAATGTGAAGTTACCAGGTGTGATCTCGTTACGGAAGGATTTACCGATCTGACCGATACCAAACGGAATCTTCTTACGGGATGTTCTCTGTACGTTCTTGAAGTTTACAAAAATACCCTGTGCTGTCTCAGGTCTTAAATATACTGTATTCTTAGCATCCTCAGTTACACCCTGGAAGGTCTTGAACATCAGGTTGAACTGACGGATATCTGTGAAATTGTGTTTGCCGCAGGAAGGACATGGAACATTATGCTCTTCGATGAAATTCTTCATCTCTTCCTGAGACCATCCGTCTACAGAGCTCTCAAGCTCAATGCCATGCTCCTGGCTGTAATCCTCGATGATCTTATCTGCACGGAAACGCTCGTGACACTCTTTACAATCCATAAGCGGATCGGAAAAGCTTCCAAGATGTCCGGAGGCGATCCAGGTCTGCGGATTCATCAGGATGGCACAGTCAACACCTACGTTGTACGGAGACTCCTGAATGAATTTCTGCCACCATGCGCGCTTTACGTTATTCTTAAGCTCTACGCCAAGGTTGCCGTAATCCCATGTATTCGCAAGACCTCCATAGATCTCAGAACCCGGGTAAACAAATCCTCTTGCTTTTGCCAGAGCAATAATCTTGTCCATTGTTTTTTCCATGATATCTCTCCTCATTGTTTGATAGATGATTTTCTAATATTATACTCGCAACTTTTCTTTTTGTAAAGTTATACCGCGTACTCAATTCCGTACATTCTGCCGCAAAAACACAATTTCCGCACTTTTGAACAGCAAATCATGTGCTGCTATCGAAGTATAGAGCAAAGCACGTTAATCAACTTTCCTGTTATGTGCAACATCCAATCCACTTACATCATAACTTCTAATATCTGCAAACTCTTAAACTTCTTATCCGTATTCCCTGCCACATAAGGCTGAATATGCCGTTCCAACTCCCACAGCACCTCTTCGGTCACTGTAAAGCTATACAGCTTCGTCATGGGCGAGCTTACAATGTACTGCATGGTATAAAGTGCTGCCGGGGAAATCCGGCGTGCGGTTCTGGCTTCTCCGGGGCTTGCTTTCTTCAGGCAGTCCCCATCCAGGATCCCATGTGCCTCCTGGGAAAAGAACAGATTCTCTTTTCCGGCGATCTCCTCCCCACAGTTCACACACCGGAAAAGCTCCGGCATCAGCCCCTGCTCCGTCATAGTTCGCAGTTCAAAAATGCACCTTACCAGCCGGTCATCGATTTCCGGATTCAGGAGAGCCTTCACAGTGAGATAAAGAAGATTCATCATATTCTTCTCATCTGTGCCCTCTCTTCCGAAATAATCTGCCAGCTCCAGAAAGTAATAGCCATAATAAACTCCCGGCTGTCTGGCGGCCAGCTCCACAAAATGATGGGTCACGGTCACCTGGTTCAGATTGTAGCTGCTGCGCCCTTCATACAGGGTAAAATTCCCGAACACAAAAGGATTGACAGCTGCCATAAACGGGCTGTTCTGCCGTCTGGCGCCCTTGGCGAAAGCAGAAATCTTCCCCCGCTCCCTGGTAAGAAGCACGATCCGCTTGTCATACTCTCCCACGGGCTGCGCAGAAAGTACAATTCCCTGTACCGTGATCAGATCACTCATTTTCAGATTTCCTTCTTATCATATCCAAAGTTTTTGATCATAAAATCACTGTCACGCCAGTCTTTTTTCACCTTCACCCAAAGCTTCAGGTTTACCTTGGAATCCAGCATACGTTCCAATTCAAATCTGGCATTGCTGCCGATCTTCTTCAGCATGGCGCCGCCTTTTCCAATGATAATGCCCTTGTGGGAATCCCTCTCGCAAATAATGGTCGCCTCAATATCCACCATAGGATTTTTGCCCGGACGCTCCTTCATTTTGTCAATTGCCACTGCGATTCCATGTGGAATCTCAGCATCCAGTGCGTGGAGCGCCTTCTCGCGAATCACCTCTGCCACAATCTGGCGCTGAGGCTGGTCCGTTACAGTATCCTCATCATAGAACATGGGTCCATAAGGCAGATATTTCAAAATACTGTCAATAATATCCTCTGTATTCTGTCCGCGGAGGGCAGAGCAAGGGATAATCTCGGCAAAATCACAGATCTTACGGTACGTATCGATTGCCGGAAGGATCTCCTCTTTTTTCACTGTATCGATCTTATTAATGATCAAAATGACCGGCACGCCAACGCCCTGGAGCTGCTCTGCAATGTGGCGCTCACCGGCTCCGATGAAGGTAGACGGCTCAACCAGCCACATAATTGCATCCACCTCTTTCAGGGTGCGCTCTGCAACGGCTACCATATACTCTCCAAGCTTATTCTTCGCCTTATGGATACCAGGCGTATCCAAGAAAACGATCTGTCCCTTCTCACAGGTATAGACCGTCTGGATACGGTTTCTGGTGGTCTGGGGCTTCTTGGATGTGATCGCGATCTTCTGGCCGATCAGATGGTTCATCAGGGTAGATTTCCCAACATTCGGGCGGCCAATAATTGCAACAAATCCGGATTTAAAATCTGGTGTCATTAAAATATTTCCTCTTCTTTCTTAATCAGTTCTATATTATCAGCAGCTTACCAGCGGCTTTGTCTCCATAAATACATCCTTCGCCTTCTCGATAGCACTCTCACTTCCAACTACACAAAGCTGGTCATCAGAAAGAACTGCCTGGATCAGCGGAGCAAGTGCATGAATATCCTCAACAGTAGCATTCAGGATCTGGTCACGCTCCTTCTGCAGCATTTCCACAGTGAGACCGCGGAAATAAGCCATTCTGCCAAGTGCCCCCTGTGTCTGTGGTGTTCTTGGAACATCCTTTCCACTGATGGTTCCGATAATATATTTCGTCATCTCACGCTCATCCGCTGCGAAGGTGCGCACATATTCCGGCACGCCCTCATATACCTCAAGGGTGCGGCGAAGATGGGGATCTCTGTAGGATACAAAGAAGCTCTCTCCACTTCTCTTAAATCCGCTCATACAGCCATATGCGCCGCCCTTTACGCGAAGATTGATCCACAGATAATCATAGCTTAAAGCCACCTTAAGGATTTCCAGCGCTCCTGTATATGTGAATCCCTTTTTCACAAAGTTGCCTGTTCTTGCCACATACTGAACCTGTCCTGAGGTCTTGAATCCCTCGTTCTTTTTCTCGCAGGTAATGGCCACCTCCGGAACCTGACAGCTGCTCTCCTTCAGGCTCTTCTTCAGAGAGCCACTTAAAGCCTTCAGCTGTTCCACAGACTCTCTCTCACCTGTGTAGCTTACCATAAAAGAATCCCGGCGAATGATTTCCGCCATAGCATTCTCAAGTCCTGCCACGATTTCGGCTTTTTTGTCCTGGAAATTCTTCTCCAGATCCTCTATAAATTTATAATAGCCAACACCAGCCATCTCATCCTGGAATCTCGCCATCGGAGAACCATAGGAAGCGCCGCGAAGCACTGCTGTCTGATGTCCTGAGCCTATCAGGGAAGCCTGTCCCCTGGACTTGATCTCTGCAATAATTTCATAGAGACGCTTGGTATCTGTGATCTTAGAAGTATTCAGAATCTCTTCCATCATCTGGAAAAGGAAATCCATCTGAGGATAAAGTGCCTTTCCGCGAATGGTAAACATAGCACGGAATGCTTCCGGATCATCTGCCTTATCAAAAACATCCACACCACACTGAATACCGCCTGTTCTGGCATTAGTCTCGTTAAACAACTGACCGTATGTGTAATTCTCTGTATCCACATAACCAAGAACAGATTTCAAAAGTCCCAGATAATGGACTTTCTCTACAGCCATATCCTTGATCTCAAACATAACGTTCACATAACCGATTCCGTTGGTGCACACATCCTGATACAGGAACAGACTGTTATCTACCTGAAGCTCTTCATTGGAAAAACCGTTAACCTCTTTACGGATATCAGAGCGTTTCAGCATCGGAATACACTGAAGATCCTCCGGTCTCTCCTCTGATTCCTGGTAAGCTTCAAGAGCTTTGGTCTTCTCGACCATTTCCTCCAGCTGCCCATCGGAAAGACTGCTTCTGTAAGCCTCCAGCTTGTTCGCCAGTTCCTTCTCGCGCTGAGCGGAAAGCCCACGCTTCGGCACAAGTGTAAGGATCAGACCATGTGTATTATCAAGAAGCCATTTCTGGATCAGTTTCTCGAAATAGCCCTCATTTACAGCCTCCTTTAATCTGTCATAAATAGACAAAAGCTGTACCTGGGAAAAAGCATTCTCGTCATCATAGAGCCAGCTTCCCATAATATCCAGTCCATACATCAGCCCCTTGGGGAACTGTCCGAAATCGGCCTCCCGATAGCGGAACTCCATATAATTAATACCCGCAAGAATAGCCTTTTTGTCAATTCCATTTCGCACAATATCCTGAAGGCAATTACGGATAACAGAAACAAATTTCTCCTTCTGGGATGTCTTCGCACCTTTCGCCACAATAGAGAAGAACGGCTGCAGAACACCGTCACTATAATCGCCATAAATTTCCTTACCGATGCCGGCATCCAGAAGAGCCTGCTTCAGTGGTGCTCCGGGTGCGCTGAGAAGCGCATAATCCAGCACATCAAAAGCCACGCCAAGAGTGCTGTCCATAGCATTTCCCACAACCATATTGTAAGAAAGATACGTATTATCCTCTTCCTCCTCACTTTCAGAAACCGGATACTCGATCTGCAGCTCCTTCACCTGGGAAAAGGCAGCCTGCTCTTTAATCGCAGAATCCACATCCAGCGCATCAAAGGCAGACAGATATTTCTCATCAATAAAACGAAGCTTCTCCTCCATATCCATATTTCCATAGAGGTAAATATAGCTGTTAGAGGGATGATAATAGGTGCGGTGGAAATCCAGGAACTCCTCATAAGAAAGCTCCGGAATATTCTCAGGATTACCGCCGGATTCCACGCCATAGGTATTATCCGGGAAAAGATTATTCATGATCTCTCTGTCCAACACCTCGTCAGGGGAAGAAAATGCCCCCTTCATCTCATTATATACAACACCATTATAGGTAAGAGGACCTTCCTTCTGCTCCAGATGGTAATTCCAGCCCTCCTGGCGGAAAATCTCCTCCTTCTGGTAAATGTTCGGGTAAAAAACCGCATCCAAATAAACGTGCATCAGATTCTGGAAATCCTGGTCATTACAGCTGGCTACCGGATAACAGGTCTTATCCGGGTAGGTCATGGCATTCAGGAAGGTATTCAGTGAGCCTTTTACCAGCTCTACGAAAGGATCCTTCAGCGGAAATTCACGGGATCCGCACAAAACACTGTGCTCCAGAATGTGGGGAACACCAGTGCTGTTCTTCGGTGTGGTACGAAAGGCAATGGAAAATACCTTATTCTCATCATCATTCTCGATCAGAACCAGTCTGGCTCCTGTTTTCTTATGGCGAACCAGATATCCGGTGGAATGGATATCGGTCAATTTCTCCTGTTTCACAATCTCATATGCAGGAATATTCTCTTTTTTCATTTTTTCCTCCAAATAGTGCCCAATCAGTTTGTTTAAACAGCCGATATTGGGATGTATTTAATTCATTTCTTCAATTATGCCGAATTACACTGCACTTAAAAGCTTTATACAATGCAGCTGATAATTCTGGAGCATCTTCATCAGTTACAATAGGCGGTCTCTTAGAGCGTGTTTGAAAAATCATTCCCGCAATCTGCACGCCCCACTTTGCGGGAGATTTCACCCGAATTCGGTTGCCGTAGCCCGCTACGGCGCCCTCATCCGAGCGAAATCTCCCACAAACTGTGACGCACATCTTGCAGAAAGCCTTTTTCAAACACGCTCTAGCCTCTTCAACTTCTTGCATTAGTATAACACACAAAAAAGTATCTTACTACAACAAAATTCTTTTAAAAAGAACCGCCCCTGCGGGCGAATCTGGTAGGATTCTTCCTGCAGGGGCGGTTCTAATTATTTAATTGTGATTTGTTAATCCTGTTCTTTTTTGCGGCGTCTTCTGGTTGTTTCTTCGATTGCGAGAGCTGCAACAAAGAGCAATGCCATATAGAAGCCGATTGGTGTGTCATCACCTGTCTTAACACCTGTGGAGGTGCCTGGGGTTGGTGTAGGAGTTATTGTCTCCTCAGGAGTTACAGTAGGTGTTGCTTCCGGCTGTTCCTGGTTGATGATGGTTACCTCTGCATTGAGATTATTTTCATCAAACAGTACATTTCCATTTTCAACAGTTACTGCGTATCTGAATCCGTCTGTACCACCTACCAGATTTCCTTCTGCATCTGTCTCTGCAACATAAAGCGTAAAGGATTCATCCGGTATTACAACTGCCTGTGTACTCTCAGATACTGTGGAGCCGCCTGCAAGATCAAGTGTCAGGATGTTCTTCTCTGTTCTTGTGGAAAGAGTTGTGCACTCTTTGTCATCAAAGATACCTGCATAGAAAATCTCATCACTTTCCAGGGCATTTCCATCTGCACCAAGAAGCTTCTTGGTTACATTCAGAGTCGCGATCTTGTAGAATCCATCCGGCCATTCGCTGAACTGGTTCTCGAATGTGATGCTGCTCTTTGCGCCATCCTCAGTTACGGTGATTGCCTGTCCCTGTGGATAAACCGGTACATAAACCTTTTCATCCGGCGTCATGCCTGAATCAATTGCTTTTCCGGTTACATCTGTCTCACTTACATAGTAGGTTCTTCCAAGATCCAGATTGGTAAAGGTAACTGTGGAAGAAGATGCATTCTTAAACTCAAGTGCTTTTACATCAGAAGCAGGAATTGTGCATTCTGCATCTGCGAAAAGTACTGCGTAGAAGGTCATGTCCTTAGCGCCTGCAAGTGCATCGTTCAGCTTCAGTTCCTTGGTGATCTCAATTGCAGCGGTCTTGCTCTTTGTCATGGCATCCTTCATCTCAACTGCATTTTTTGTGTCATCTGCATCAACAGTGAAGGTGATCGGCTCTGCGATCTCATATCCTGATGGTGCTTCTGCCTCAACCAGCTTGTAGGTCTTGCCAAGAACAAGTTTCGCTGTGATCACATGTGGTGTACCATCTGAGGTCCACTCTTCCACAACCTTATCCTGGTCATCTACTACCTGAAGTTTTGCTCCTGCAAGAGCTTTCAGGGTGGTGTCGTCTACCTTGGAAATGGTAACCTTGGTAGTATCGTTGATAAATTTCATGGCTGTCTCGGTGTAATCTTCTCCATTTACCTTGGTGGTAAGCTTCAGAGTTCCGTCACGGTTGTCTTCTACATTTACAGTTACTGTATAAACAGTCTTGTCGTATACGTAGGTATCTGCCTCTGATGGGAGCTTTTCGTTTACGGTGTAGGTAAAGGTCTTGCCAGCATCTTTCTCTGTATAGGAAAGCTTGCTGAAGCTGATCGCACCTTTTTCGTCGTTCTTGACTATCTCAATTACCTTGCCATCTGCATCTTTCAGTTCGAATTCGAAGGTTCCAAGCTGTTCAGCTTCTACCTTCATGGACTTCTGGGCTTTCAGTTCAAGGTCAGCGGAAGCACTGTAGATATTATTAAAGGTGACTGTCTTATTTTCTACAAGCTTACCGTCTTTTGTGACTGATATAATTGCTGCTGTTAATTTACCTGCCATATTATCTGTTACATTTACAGTTACAACATATTTGCTTCCATCATACTCGTATGCCGGTTTCTTACCATTTATTTCTGTAATTTGATAATAATAGGTTCCGGCTTTCTCATATTTAATGGTTGGGAATACAATGGAACCGTCTTCCGCATTTTTAGCAGTCTTATTGTAACCATTTTCTACTGCGTTTCCATCTTCACCAATTTCTGTTGTCTGGAAACTAAACTGCTCTGCTTCCAATGTCTGACCATTCAGAGTCTTGTTTGCGCTAAGGACGATCTGACCAGATGTCGTATAAGTATTGATAATTACTGGTGTCTCTACTGCTGTCGTGCAGTTTTTATCACTGTAATAGCTTACCTTTGTCTTATACTCGTTTCCTTCTTTTCTTACACTTACCTTTGCGTAAAGCACGTCACTTGAAACAGTCCATTCCGGATGCTCTCCGTTGATTCCCGTCTCACTGATCTTATAAATATAGTCCTTTACTTCTTTGTAGCCGGTGATCTTTTCAAATGTTACCTTTGATCCGGTATTGATTGCCTCTTTGCTGGCCGGCTCTGGTGCTCCAGGAGTCAGCGCTTCCAGCTTGAATTTAAAGTAATTCGGGATTTCCCCTGTCCAGTTTCCTTTAGCTGCCTTCTGGATCTCCAGTTCTGCGCTTCCCTCTACATCTTCAGCTTTCTTATTACTAATTTCAATCATTCCAACCACAGTTGAATTACTGAAAACAGCAATTGCGTCCTGAAGCCCCATTATTGCTAGCTCATCTGCTGATTTACTATAATCAGTAAAATAAAATTCAATAGGACTTCCTGTTTTATAACCACTAGGTGCAGTAGTCTCCACTAACTTATATTTTACATATAAATCAAATACTGTTTTATCTAACTGTTTAGATAATTGAATTGTATCTGTTTCACCATTAGATTTTGTTGTAATGCCTTGCTTTAAAACTTTTCCACTTGAATCCTGCAATTCAAAGACCGCATTCTCTAATCCCCTTGATGCATTTTCTTCATCGTATTTGTACAACAAAAGTTTAAGACTGCTGACTTCAACATTTCCACTTGAATTTTGCTTTTTTTCTACATTATTACTAACTTTGCTGTAATACTCATCCCTTCCATTTATAAATGCCGTATTACCATAGTCAATTTTACTGCCAATACTTCCGATTACTGTCGCCTTATATTCAATTACATATGTAGCACCCTCTACAGGTTTTAAAACCAGAATCTTCATTCCAGTCGACGTTGGTGCCACAATATAATCTGTATTAGCTGTAAGCGTTGTTTCCCCTTGTTTTACACCAAATGTACTATAATCAATCTTAAGATTTGTACAATCATCATCAATTTCTAAATATCCATCTGAGTTTTTATAACTATCAGTATATTGTATGGTAATCTTAAAACCAGCCTGATATCCATTTGATGCATTAGGTTTTGAGTTTGAATCCTCTTCTTTAGTAAATAATGTTTTTTTATAAGTATAATCGCAACTAGCTTCTCCTGCTACCTCTTTACCATCAGCCTTTACTGATACGCTATTACTCAATACTTGTCCATCGCTAGATGTTACTAATGACTCATCTACTGCCATCTGATAATACAACTTGTAAACACAATTTTTACCTTCATATGTTCTTGTTAATTTTCCAAGATTAAGTTTTAGAACAGTCTTACCATTTTCTTCTATCGTAGGATCTGCCATCCAACCTGCCTCATCAGAACCACTAGCATTACTATCACCCTTATACTCATTTTGTGCCCACATGAGTTTTGCACTACCCAAAACATATGACAACGAAGAGCTATGTGTATCAGTTATAATAACATCTTCGGTGCCTAAGCCAATACGCTTCTTGTCAATTGTGATACAATAACATATCTTGTTTCCTTCTGTGCTCCATTTTTTATCGTCTGCACCATATCCTGTAAAATAGGAACTTACATTTTCCTTTGCAACCTGCAATTTTCCCGGAACATATCCATCTGCAAAGACTTCCCAGCCATTTCCAGATGCCGTATTTCTTACTAAAACACCAGGTTTATAAGCCACATCCCCAGTAGCATTCTGATATTTGTTGAAGGTTTCATATTCTAATATAATATCTCTCGCTTCTCCGATTCCCTCAATTTCCGAATATGTTTTATTAGTTTCCACATCACTTCCAGAAGAATCCTTTGATAAAAAGAATAAATAATTACATAATTTTCCACCTTCTACATTTTGTCCATATTTTACATTATCTTTACTAATCTTTTTTCCTGGATCAGTGACAGTTATTGATGATGTATCAATCCACCCCCATTTATTCCAACCATCAGCATCCTCATTATCTGACTCTTGTCTTACAGTATCCTTAATAAAAAATTTCATACCACCTGCCGGAACATGAATAGTAACTCTCCATTTCATTTTATCTTGTGTTCCAGAAAGAAATGTCTTTTCGGGATTAGGAACTTTACCTGTTAATGGACCTGATCCAGATGCTCCCGGATGATTACGGTTGCCATCATCAACATCATTTTTTACGCTAACTGAACCAATAAGACTATCTAATTTTGCCTCATCAACCAGAGTCTTATATGAAAAAGTATATTTGTAAATCAAACTATCGTCAGTATAATTATCTCCTGAATTTTTTCCGATCGTATATGACCATGTATTTCCATCTGCTGGTACAGTAATATCAAACTCAACACCATCAGATCGTTTAACATGAATCACATCTCCCTTCTTAAATTTCGTATACTCGTTATCCTGTAAAGTATCTGTTACCGTGTTTCCTTTAACAGGTTGTTTTCCATCAACATTGTATACGAAAGACCACTCTAAGTATGTCTTACCACCTTCTGTAACTAATTTAGCATTATCCTTCTTAAACCACTGATTATTTTTGAAATTATTTCCAATATCAACTGATGGCTCATTGCTGATGATATCTTTGCTGCCATTTTTACCTTTTACAACTACGCCATTATTAGTAGAATAACTTTCCCCATTTCTTATCTTCTCTAATACACCATCTTTAAATCTTGCCTTATAAACTAACGTAGCTGTTTTATCTTTAAGCAATTCACCTACTGTTACTTCATAACCATTTCCTGTTACAGCAAACTTTCCCGGCGTTGGTGTTCCGCCATCAACGGTAAGTGTATACTCATTTCCTTGTGAATCTTTCACAAGCTCCAAGTCACTTCCCAGCTTATCAATAATTTTAACGTCAGTTGCATTTCCATTTTCTGCTTTAGTTATAATTGTATATGTTATTTCTCCAGTTTTTTCATCATATGATGCACTTTTTTCTGTATAAAGGTTTACATCTCTATTAACATGAATCTCTTTTTCAATTGTGGTTCCTGGTACAGTTATTTTTACTACTTCGTCCGTAACCGTATTTTTTATTTCTGCTGAAAACGTGAAATTCCCCTTTACAAGGCCTTTATCAGCCTGCTGCATAAACTCATCTGTAAAAACAACTGAAACATCTCCCGCATCATTAATAGTATAATCTCCAACAACAGTCTTATTATCATCCGCATATAATTTTCCACTTTCCGGCCAATTTGTCAAATTGTTAGGCATAGAAAAAGTCATATTTTTCTGAATGTGTTTTCCCTGATTAACAAGCTCTGAAGTTTCGGCAAATGAAATAGTAAAGTCATATCTCGCAGAAGGACTGATTTTATCATTTGATGAAATTTCTTTTCCATCGACTTTAATTGTCATTCCTGTTATAAAATCGGACAATTTACTACTTCCAGTTTGTACCGCCACATTTTGTACTGTCGTCACGCCACCCACAATTGAAAAACTATCCTGCGTAAAACCCATAGAGGTGATCTCTCCGTCTGCGTTTGTGTTTACGTACTCGGTTACAACCTCTGCCTGACCTTCATTGTCCAGATGTACAACATCTTTATTTACGACGTCACCGTCAACGGTGCTTTTCTGAATCTCTTTGAAGCTCATATCTACTTTTACATTTCCGCTTTCCGGCTCGATTCGGCTTCCGTCGGCGGTCAGAAAATATACATCGTAAAGTACGTACTCAGCTTCCGTATTCTCAGCGTCCAGTCCCAACTGGCTGCTCAGCTGGCTGTTGAATGCTGCTACTGCCGCATTGTAGCGATCAGTGCCAGGTGCAATATAGTCAGCTTTGATTTCTGCATCCTGTGGAAGGTTTGCATCTTCCGGAGCTGTTGCTGTAATCACTACACGACTGTCTTCATATCTGAAAGAAGTCTTCGGTGTTTCTGTCGGAGCCGGAGTCGGTGTCTCACTTGGGGACGCGCTGACTTCTGGTGTAGGGGTTGCAGTTGCCTCGGCAGCTGGTGTTGCTGTAGCTTCCGGTGCTGCAGGAGCTTCCGTCACTTCTGCAGGTGCCTCTGTGGGCTCTGTTGCAGGTGCTTCTGTCGGAGCTGCTGTAGGCGCCTCTGTTGGCTGCTCGGCTGGTGCTTCCGTTGGCTGCTCTGCTGGCGCTTCTGTTGGCTGCTCGGCAGGTGCTTCCGTTGGCTCCTGAGCTTGTTCCGCAGCAGGAGTTTTCTGCACTTGCTGAGGTTCTTCCTGTTTCTCAGCAACCGGTTCCGCTCCCTCTGTTGCGTATGTTTCTGCTTCGTTTTCAGACGGAGTCGGTGTTGCCGTCGCGTCCTCAACGTAGGTATCGTCTGTTGCCAGGACAGTCAGACTGGACTGCTGGAATATCATAGATACCGCCAGAAGTATGGCAAAAAACGATTTCAGCCTTGAATTCTTTTTCATGTTACAGCCTCCTTTTTAAGATTGGGTTTTCCTTTTTTTCAGTGTGGTTTTACAGGCAGAACTAGCCCAAAACCCATTTTCATCATCATATCACACTGATTTTGAAGGAGCAATAATTTATGATTACCTGAAAAATCCCTGTTTTCTGCTGTTTCACTAAGAAACCGGTCACTAATCGGTCTTCATTTTCGTGTTTTTATAGCGTGTATTTTGGTGTACTAGTGCTATTTTCGACTTTTCATTGAAAAAAGCATACAATTTCTTATTTTTTCTGCTTTCACAGGACAAAAAGCTACATGTTTACTCCATTTTCCCCTGTTTGAATTTCAGCATTTTGCACAATTTCACTTCCTGTTTTCTAAACTATATTCGCTCCAATTTTCGTATTTACTCATGGTGTATCTTGATGTACGCTCTTTCGTGTGCTATAATAAATGCCAGAAAACCAATGCACTTATGCAATTGGCAAACAAGGACTACGCACCATCTTCATTTTCAAATGATAAAGCATACAGGAGGACCCCCTATGTTTCTCAAAAAGACCCCTAAGGCAAAGGGAACTTACCTTGCCATCACCGAATCCTACTATGATAAAGAGAAGAAAGCCACTCGTCAGAAGACCATTATGGGGTTGGGATATCTGGAAGATTTAAAGAAGGATTACCCGGATCCCATCAGCCACTTCGAGAAGGTTGTGGCCGATATGAACCAGGAACGAGAAGCCAAAAAGAACTCTGTGGTATATGTTGACCTTACTACTGCTCTCTCTCCGGGAGAACACTCTCTGAAAAATGTAGGCTACGGTATTCTGAAATACCTTTATAAGGAGCTTCAGCTGGACATTTTCTGGCGTACCAGGACCTGGAATCTATCTCTTTCGTATAATATAGAAGAGCTTTTCCGATATATGGTCATTTCCCGTGCTCTTTACCCGAATTGTACCTGGAATGAAGCTATTGAAAAAGGACTCTACTTCGAAGAATCCGGAAGCATCTCAGACGAAGACCTGGATTCTGCCTTTCATGTTATCGTGAAACTGCAAAAAGATCTGCAGAAGTGGATTTATGAGCATTCCGGCAGTATCCTTTCCAGAGATACTACTTCTGCATTTTTGGATCACACCAGCTATAATTTTTCCATTCCTGGAAGCATGCCCTCTGACACGCAGCCCAATGCCAGACGTACAGATTCCACCCTTCACCTGGATCTTCTCACGGACAGAAATGGACTCCCCATTGCATATGACCTGTCTACCAGTGGTACTGTGTTGAACCAGTCTGTTTTTAATGCCGTAAAGCAATTAAAGAGAGAGAATCCCAGAACTCGTTTTTATAATACTGCCCCTGCGCGTCCGGAGGAGGAGCCTTTTATTTGCAATGGAGTACCGGCAGACGGATATATTTATGGTCTGCCGGTACATACTGCGAATGCAGAATTTAAGGATTGGGTACTGAAGGATGGTTATCAGGAAATGAAAATTCTGAATGAAAAGCATCAGACTATCCCTCTTCTTTATAAAGAGCGGATTTTTGAGGATAGGGAAAAACAATTTGTATATTACCATGAGCTTCAGGCCAGACAGCAGCGCCTTGCCAGGGAGTCTTCCGGAAAGCGTACCGGACTGAAGCTGGACGGATACACTGCCATTGCTACTGATAATCTGGAGGCGGATAACCTTTCCCCTTATCGTCTTTTCAGCGGACTTCGCCATATGGAGAAAATTTTCCTTGATTCCAAAAGCCAGTATGACTCCTCTGCTACCTTCATCTGGACACCGGATAAGATCAATGCCCATTTTGTGATTGGGTTTGTGTCCTTTACCTTAATGCGTATGCTGCAGGCGAAGCTTGATTTCCAGTTTTCCATGGAACAGATCGGGACTTCTTTGCAGCGGTATAATTGTGTACAGATTGCAGGAAATATTTATCAGTTTACCTATTATGATGTGATTCTGGATGCATGTGAGAAGGCACTGGGGCTGGAGCTGCATAATAAATACCGCAGCCAGCTCCAGATTCGGAGATTGCTGCGGTACTAAGAACTTTATAATTTTATATCTTTTATACATGTCAGGCTTTTTTTGCCTGGCATGTTATCTGTCTGCTCCCAGGCTTCCCTCTCCTGGAAAATGCAGTTCGTACATTTCCCGGGCAGCGCGGGTGATGATTCCAAGCTCTTCTTCCATCTTCAATGTCTGCGGAAGCACCACGGCAGTATCATAAATATCCGCTTTCAGCTTGTCCTTGGCGCGCTCACTGCTCATTTTCATAATTCCAAACAGTGTGCTGTTATAAGCCTTATCCGACTCACTAAGCTCCATATAAGTCTTCACCATATGGCAGCACTCTCTGTAAAGAAGCTCTTCATAATCCTTACCCTTGGCGCAGATTTCCTGGAATTTCATTTTATTCAGCTGTTTCATGATCTCCTTACGTCCGCCGCGGACTCCCATAAAGCGCTTGCCGCTGTCTTTATTAAACTCCATCAGCATCCACAGTGCGATCAAACCGTCAGCACGGGTATCACCGCCAAGCTCAGACGGATCCTGATAACGGATGTCCCAAAGCTCTCTGCGGATCTGATTCAGCTCTGGCTCCTCTCCTGCCTCAATGGACATATTCAAAAGTGCCAGACGTCTGGCCGGGTCCGATTCTCTGTAGTATTGTGTAATAGTCGGGGTATCCATAGTATTCTCCTTTATACTTCTTCGTAGGTCAGCTCGGTCTCAGCCATATTAAGAGCTTCCTCAATTACCTTGTCCATATCCATATAGCGGTACATGCCCAGTCGTCCGCCGAAGAGTACATTCTTCTCTTCTAACGCGCGGCGCTCGTACTTGTCAAAGAGCTCGTCATTCTTCGGATCATTAATGGGATAATATGGCTCTTTTCCCTTCTCCCAGGCTGCCGGATATTCTCTTGTGATAACAGTCTTCGGCTGTGTCCCAAACTCGAAGTGCTTATGCTCAATAATACGGGTATAGGGCACCTCATAATCGGTATAGTTCACAACCGCATTTCCCTGATAGTTCCCCATATCAAGCACTTCTGTCTCAAAACGTAGGGAACGGTACTCCAGCTCACCATAGCAGTAATCGTAAAATTCATCGATCATACCGGTAAAAAGGATCTTATCTGCCTGTGCGGTAAGCTCTTCTCTATTTGCAAAGAAATCCGTCTTCAGGCAAACCTGGACACCCTCCAGAAGCTTCTTGATAATACGGGTATAGCCGCCCTTCGGAATACCCTGATAGGGATCCTTAAAATAGTTATTATCATAGGTGTAACGAAGAGGAAGTCTCTTGATAATAAAGGACGGAAGGTCCTTACACTCTCTTCCCCACTGCTTGCGGGTATAGCCCTCTACCAGCTTCTCATACACATCCTGTCCCACCAGCGCAAGTGCCTGCTCTTCCAGATTCTTCGGGTGTGTGATGTGCATGCGGCTGATCTGCTCCTGAATCTTCGCCTTCGCCTCTGCCGGAGTCCGTACCCCCCAGAGCTGATGGAATGTATTCATATTAAATGGAAGGTTATACAGTTCATCCTTATACACCGCAATAGGTGAATTTACAAAGTGGTTAAATTCTGTAAACTGGTTCACATAATCCCAGATTTCCTTCTTAGAGGTATGGAAAATATGTGCACCATACTTGTGGACCTGGATGCCTTCTACTTCCTCTGTGTAAATATTACCGCCGATATGATCGCGCTTGTCGATCACCAGGCAGGTCTTGCCCTTCTTAGTAGCTTCGTGAGCAAATACAGCTCCAAAAAGTCCGGCTCCTACAATTAAATAATCATATTTCTTCATCTTGTGTTGCCCCTTTCTGTTATGGGAATGCAGATTTATTACGTCCGATTTCTGCCAGACACTGATATAGAATGTCTTTCTTTCCCAGATAAAGATGTTATTATTATAACAAATTTTCAGAAAAAAAGGTAGCCCTTTCCATGTAAGGACTACCTTTTTTATAAAACTTTCTTAATGGTCGCTCCGTGACCTGTAACACACTTCACGACGCACAGCAATCATTCAATCGCATTATTTCGCAGCAACTCTGTCAAACTCATCTGTGATTTCTTTAGACGGAGCCTTCGTAACAAGGCTGACGATCACAATCATCACCAGACTGAACAGGAAACCAACTGCCAGGGAATAAAGTCCTGTATAGGTTCCCAGTGTCTGTCCTCCAACTAACGGAATATAGTCCCAGATAATAACGGTAAGTCCGCCAGTCACCATACCTGCAATGGCACCTGGAAGATTGGTTCTTCTCCAGAACAGGGACATTACCACGATCGGTCCAAATGCGGAACCAAGTCCTGCCCATGCATTGGAAACCAGTCCCATAATACTGCTGTCCGGATTCCAGGCAATGACAAATGCAATCACTGCGATCACGATAACCGTAATACGGCTTACTTTCAGAATCTCCTTAGAGTCAGCATCTTTCTTGATAAAGCTGTGATACAGATCCTCAGACACTGCCGAAGCAGTTACGAGAAGCTGGGAATCCGCTGTGGACATAATCGCTGCAAGGATTCCGCAAAGGAACAGTCCGCCGATAAACGGAAGCGCAAGCTCTGAAGTAAACACCTTACGGATCATCTCAATAAATACGCTCTCAGAAGAAGCAGCTCCGTTCTCCCCAAGAATAACAGGAAGCAGATAAGCTCTTCCGATCACAGCGATTGCAAATGCAGCTGACAGAGAAAGAAGATCCCATACAATGGCAATCGCCCAGGATTTCTTTAATTCTTTCTCATTCTTAACTGCCATAAATCTTACCAGTACGTGAGGCATTCCACAGTATCCAAAGCCCCATGCCAGCTGGGAAAAGATCTCTATAAAGGTATATGGTCTGTCTCCGTTCATAAACGGGTTCAGATAAGCGCCTGCACCGCCGGTCACGCTACTCTGGGAGATCAAGTCTGTAAGATTGCCTGGAAGCAGGAAATATGCCACCAGCGGAACTACAAGAAGTCCGATAAGCATCAGGGTTCCCTGCACAAAATCTGTTACACAGACCGCCATAAAGCCGCCCATGAAGGTGTAGCAAAGAATAACCGCTGCTCCGATAGCCAGAGCTACATGATAATCAAGTCCAAATACGGTATTGAACAGCTTACCGCCTGCTGCCAGAGCAGAAGCTGTATACACCAGGAAAAAGATTACAATTACCACTGATGAGATCAGAAGCAGGATCTTTTTTTTATCACGGTAGCGGTTCTCGAAAAATGCCGGGATGGTCATGGAATTGTTTGCTGCGATGGTGTATTTACGAAGTCTTCCGGAAATACATACCCAGTTGAGGACAGTTCCGATAAAAAGTCCCACTGCGATCCAGATCTGTCCGGATCCAAAAGAATAAATGGCTCCGGGAAGACCCATCAGAAGCCATCCGCTCATATCAGAAGCCTGTGCAGAAAGTGCTGCCACCCATCCGTTCAGTCCTCGTCCTCCAAGGAAATAATCCTCTGAGCTGGAGGTCTTTTTCATGTAAACCGCGCCGATGACGATCATCATGGCAAGGTAAAACACAAAAGCAATCAGAATTATCACTGTTGTACCACTCAATTTTTTCTCCTCCTCTGTTATAAAATCTGCTGTCCCCAAATCATCCCGACAGCAAAATAACATATTTCATACTTTACCACAGAAGAGTATGAAAGTGCAAGTGATATTGTATATTTTTTTGGAAGTCTGCGGTTGATAAACACGGAATATGAAACTACTTATCCTTCCCTTTCAGATAAACATGCTTAATATACCACAAAGCCTTTTCTTCCCCCTTGTCATTGAGGATCCGAAGCAGCCCCTCTAACTCTTTTTTCGTCTGGGGATGTACAAACCACAGCTTCGGCTTGCTTTTCAGGAAATATTCCAGCGGCTTGTGATTGTCATATGCGTCCCCAAGATAAGTCCTGGAGGCACTGATCCGGTCCATCACCATCTCTGCCACATATCTGCGGGGCATTTTCGCCCCCATGATCACATGCTCCGGATCATTTATGGAATAATCCACCCAATGCTCATAATGATGCTTATTGCGCCCTTTATGATGGAGCCAGGCGGTAGACACGCCCGTATCCTCACGTTCTGCGTTATTTGGGCTTCTGTTTCCCTGATAATATTTGCAGCCCACCAGAAATTCCGACGGGGTATATTTGGAAAGGTCATGGAAAAGCCCCTGCTTGTAAAGTCCGATTCGGAAGCAATAGTGCATAACCATCAGCTTATGCTTTGTGATTGTTTTAAAGTGAAGCCATGGATGCATTGTCGCCGGACCTCCTTTCCTTATTCTCAGCTTCTGTCACAGTATTGTCTGAAGCTGCAGTTTTCTTCGCTTCTGCGCCTGGCAGTTTTTCATTCTTTTTTCCTTTGCCAGTATGCTTTCTTTCAGTCTCCGGTTTCTTCACCCCCTGAAGTACAACCACTGTACGCGGTCCCACCTCCACGGCTCTTTCATAGACCTGGCCATTTTCCCCATAAAATCCGTCACAGGTCAGATCTCCGGTATCCATCACTTTCTTCCACTCCATCCCCTCTGGCAGATTGGGAAGAGCAATATTCCTGGTTTCCCAGTGAAAATTATAGCCTGTATAAAGGAAATCATCCTCACTTCCGTCCGGCAGCTTTGCATATGCCCCGCACAGCATCACGCCGATCATGCGGCTGGTATTTTCCATGTTGCAGAACCATGCACGTTCCCCATGAAAAGACATATCCGGAAATCCCTTGCCAAGGTAATCTGCCTCTTTCATGCTCTCACTCATATGAAGAACCGGATGAGCCTTCCGAAGTGCAACTGCCTTTTTTACAAAGGCAAGCATACTGGCATTTCTCCGCAGTCCCCGCCAGTCTATCCAGCCAATGGAATTGTCCTGACAGTAAGCATTATTGTTTCCCTCCTGGGAATTGCCGATCTCATCACCGCCATAGATCATGGGCACTCCCTGGGAAAACAGCATCATAGCAAAAGCAGCACGCATCTGGCGCTCCCTCATCTGACGGATCCACTGCTTCCGGCTTGGTCCTTCAATACCGCAATTCCAGGAATAATTATAGCTGCAGCCGTCGTTATTGCCTTCCCCATTTGCCTCATTGTGCTTATAATTGTAGGAAACAAGGTCATTTAAAGTAAAACCATCCTGGCAGGTGATATAATTGATCACTCCATGGTCATCCGGGTTATGACGGATGCGGTACTGCACAGCCGGAACCATATCCTCATCGCTTTTCAGGAATCTGCGCATATCCTGCAAAAATCCCAGATTATATTCCGCAAAGCATCGCTTTCCTGGTCTGCGGTTCTTATAAAGAGCAGCCGTATCCATTCCTTCTGCCATAATCTTCGTCCCTGCAAGCAGGCCATCCTTCATGATCAAATTAAGAGGTGCCCCTTCTCCCAGAATATGAAAGCCGTCCACATGATAATTCTGTTTCCAGAACTGCACTGCACGAAGTGCCATTAAAGGATTAACCTCCGCCGGAAAATACATTTCCATGATACAGCCAATCCCTGCTTTGTGAAAAGCCCTGATCATGTCGCAAAATTCCCTGTGGGGATCCCGGGTAGCGCAATAAGCACTCTTTGGCGCAAAATAAAGACCACTTCCATATCCCCAGTAATTTACCTCGTCTTTTTTCCCTTTCTGGGAAACCAGACCGTCTGGCTCCTTTGGCGGAACCACCTCCATAAATTCATAGGCCGGCATAAGCTCTACTGTATTAATGCCAAGCTCCTGCCAGTATGGGATCATCTGTACCAGACCGGAAAAAGTTCCCCGGAGACCTGTCGGCAGCTTAGCCTGCCTGGTGTATCCCCGGACATGTACTTTATAGAGGATCATATCTTCAAAGTCTGTTTCCGGTGCTTTCTCATCCCCCCAGTCATAACCATTTCCGGACCAGAAGCCGCAGCGCACCTTGTGGGGATCTTCCTCCCACTCTGCCCCAAAGTGCTCTCTTCCGCTGATCCTGCTGGCACAGGGATCCAGATAGATTTCCCCGTTTATCTTAAAATTGTACTCCAGATTGGTTACATTTAATTTTTTCATAAAAACAGAAAAAATCCGTCCTGTACGATATTTTTCATCCAGAAGGAGCTCATAAAAGGGCTCTCTTCCCCTCTTCCTGTAAAGGAGCAGGTAAACCTCAGAATCCTCTTCCGCTTCCACTGCAAAATTATATCCATCTGCCATCTGGGTTACCCCAAGTAAAAGAGGATAACCGTATGTCACAACCACGCTCTTATTTCCCGGTATTGGCACTTTATAAGCCCTCCTGTCTTTGTCTGCTGTCTCGTCTGTAGCCATTTTTGTACACAGAGCACGTTTCCCAAAGGGAATCTGCACAATGCAATCTTTCTCATGAAATAAAATCATCCGATGATATCTGTTTATCCCCAGAACCTGCCATACAGGACTCCCTCTGGTCTAAAATTTCAGATCCAGCTCTACAGGACAATGGTCGGACCCCATTATCTCGCTGTGAATCTTCGCATCCTCCAGATTCTCTTTCAAGGACGGAGAGGTGATGAAATAGTCAATTCTCCATCCGGCATTCTTCTCTCTTGCCTTAAATCGGTAAGACCACCAGGAGTAGGCGCCCTCAAGCTCCGGATAAAAGTAACGAAATGTATCAATAAATCCAGCTTCCAGAGTTCTGGTAAAGCAGGCTCTCTCTTCATCTGTGAAGCCTGCGTTCATCCGGTTGGTCTTAGGATTCTTCAGGTCAATTTCCTGATGTGCCACATTCATGTCTCCACAGCAGATCACAGGCTTTTTCTCCTGAAGCTTCAGAAGATAAGCCAGAAAATCTCTCTCCCATTCCATGCGGTATTCCAGTCTTCGAAGCTCTGACTGGGAATTGGGCGTATATACGGTAACCAGATAAAAATCGTCCATCTCTGCAGTGATCACACGTCCTTCTTTATCGTGTTCCTCTATTCCAAGTCCGTAGATCACGGACAACGGTTCTTTTTTTGTAAAAACAGCTGTTCCGGAATATCCCTTGCGGTTCGCATAATTCCAATATTGATAATAACCTGGAATCTCCAGCTTCACCTGGTTCTCCTGACATTTGGTCTCCTGAAGGCAGAAAATGTCTGCATCCAACTTCGCAAAGCTTTCTTCAAAGCCCTTGGTGATACAGGCACGGATTCCATTTACGTTCCATGATACAAGCTTCATGTTGTTCTCCAATCTGTAAAAATTTATATGATGCACAAAAATCCTTCTGTACATGATTTTGCCCATTTTTTCAAAGTTTCCAGTGAACTTCATTCACCCAAAACCTCTCATAGGATATTGCCTGTGAATATTCAATATATTCTAACACTTTCTTCATTATAACACAGATTTCCCTATTCACAAAACCCTATTTTTCTGGTACAATCTAAATATTGTCCGGGCATACCGTTACCAGTGAAAACGAATCTAAAGAAGTCCCGGTGTTACCTTGTTTTACAGCATGAACATGTTTTTTCACAGGTAACATATAAATACAAATTTTTTATAAAGTGAGGTATTTTTAATGAGTGATTCAGATATGACAAACTCCTGCAGCAGCTGTGGAAGCAGCTCATCCTGCGGCGGTTCCGACTGTTCCACATGCGGCGGATGCAGCACTGATGCAAACCAGCACAGCACCATTACTCTTACCATGGAGGATGATACTGAGGTAGAATGCGCCATCCTTACCATTTTCCCGGTAGATGCAAAGGAGTATATTGCGCTTCTTCCTCTTGACGAAGAGGGCCAGAATCATGACGGTGAAGTTTATCTGTATTCCTTCACCCGCACTGCAGAGGGTGCTCCCATGCTTTCCAATATTGAAAGCGACGAAGAGTACAATAAGGCTGCTATCGCATTTGACACTGTTTTACAGAATGCGCGAGAAGCAGAAGCTGCCGGAACACCTTTAGAGTAATCTCTCCGGTGATCTTTAAAGAAATTTCCTGCGGGAGCATCAAAGTAATCTTCCCGGTGGTCTTTAAAGAGATTTCCTGCGGGAGCCTGTTTGAAAAAGGCTTTCTGCAAAATTTGAAAAAAGCTTAAGCATAACAAAAGCAGGTATCTGTGATTGATAAATTCATCACATTTACCTGCTTTTGTATTTCCCATAGAACTGCGAAGGTGCCGCAGCGAGTTACTTCGTCGTACTTCCAAACCCGCCATTTCTCACATCTGTCACATCATCATCTACGGTAATCCCATACTCAACGAAGATTCCCTGCATAAAGCCTGTATCTGCCTTCAATTCTACCACTTTATTCTCATTGGTGTCATTTGTCAGCTTGGCAAAAATATGACCTTCATTGTCAGAATAAAAATAATCGCTGTCAATAATCCCCACCGTATTATTCAGCTGCAGACGGAATTTAAATCCCAGGCCGCTTCTTGGATAGCATTTCAGCACCCACTCCTGATCCATCTCCACACGGATCCCGGTCGGAATCTTGATGGTCTCTCCTGGCTTAATGGTAAAATCAGCCGGGGAAAAGAAATCATAGCCTGCGCTTCCGGCAGTAGCTCGTCTTGGAAGACGGATTCCCTCATAAATCTTCTCTGCCTCATCAGCAGACACGCCCTCAAAAGTATCCATCCAGTCTGCCACAAAGCGCTCTTTACTTACTTTATGAAATTTTGCAATTCTTTTCATGTTTCCTCCTGTTTGTCCCGTGCAGACGCCTTTTCCAAAGCTCCGGCTCTGCAGCGGATATAAAGAATGCCGGGCACATCTGTCCGGCATCCCCCAAGCTGTCACTGTGCTTTTCATACACAGTGGCCTTGCATTTTATTCTTATTTTGCCTCTGCCGGAACATCCTTGATGCTGAAGCTCATTCTTCCCATCTTGTCTTTTCCAAGGCATACAACAGTTACCTTATCTCCAAGTGTAAGAACATCCTCTACGCGGTTGATTCTCTCCTTGCAGATCTTGGAAATGTGAACCATTCCCTCTTTGCCAGGTGCGAACTCAACAAATGCGCCGAACTCCTTGATGCTTACAACCTGTCCGGTAAGGATCTGTCCCTGCTCGAAGTCAGAAGCAATGATCTCAACCATGCGCTTTGCTTCCTGCATGTTCTTATCATCTACGCCGCAGATAGATACAGCACCCTCATCTGTAATGTCGATCTTGACGCCTGTACGCTCAATGATCGTGTTGATGGTCTTACCTCTCTGGCCAACAACATCACCGATCTTCTGAGGATCGATCTGGATCTGGATGATCTTCGGAGCATATTTTCCAACAGTTGTACGAGGTGCAGGGATACATTTCTCAATAACTTCGTTAAGGATGTACTCTCTTGCTTCCTTAGTACGTCTGATTGCTTCTTCTACGATCTGTCTTGTAAGACCGTGGATCTTAATATCCATCTGAATCGCTGTGATACCGTCATGAGTTCCGGCTACCTTGAAGTCCATGTCGCCAAAGAAGTCCTCAAGTCCCTGGATATCAGTAAGAACGATATAGTCATCATCTGTGTCACCTGTTACAAGACCACAGGAAATACCTGCAACCGGCTTCTTAATCGGTACACCGGCAGCCTCAAGAGACATGGTGGATGCACAGATACTTGCCTGGGAGGTAGATCCGTTTGACTCAAAGGTCTCAGATACAGTACGGATTGCATATGGGAATTCTTCTACGCTTGGAAGCACCGGTACAAGTGCTCTCTCAGCAAGTGCTCCATGACCGATCTCACGGCGTCCCGGCCCTCTGGATGGCTTTGTCTCACCTACAGAATAGGACGGGAAATTGTAGTGATGCATATATCTCTTGCTTGTCTCAAACTCGTCAAGTCCGTCAATTCTCTGTGCCTCTGCAAGAGGTGCCAGAGTAGTAATCGTACAGATCTGAGTCTGTCCACGGGTGAACATAGCGGAGCCATGTACTCTCGGGATGATATCAACCTCTGCTGCCAGAGGACGGATCTGTGTGATCGCACGGCCGTCCGGACGTTTGTGATCTTTCAGGATCATCTTACGAACGGTCTTCTTCTGATACTGGTAAACAGCCTCACCAAGAACAGCAAGCCACTCTTCCTTCTCTGCGAAAGCTTCTTTCAGCTTGTCTGTGATCTCTGCAATGTTGTTCTCTCTTGTCTGCTTGTCATCAGAGAATACGGCAACTTCCATTTCTTCCGGAGGAACGATCTCCTTGATGGCGTCAAACAGCTCCTGCGGAACTGCACAGGACTCATAGCTGTGTTTCTCTTTCCCGCACTCAGCGATGATCTGATCGAAGAATCTGATGATCTCCTGGTTTACTTCATGTGCTTTATAAATAGCCTCGATCATCTGATCCTCCGGAACCTCGTTGGCACCGGCCTCGATCATGATAACCTTATCTCTTGTGGAAGCTACTGTCAGCTGAAGGTCAGAAATATCCTTCTGAGCCAGTGTAGGGTTCACAACATACTCTCCATTGATCAGGCCGATCTGTGTCGTTGCACATGGGCCATCAAATGGAATATCAGAAATACAGGTAGCAAGGGAAGAACCAAGCATAGCCGGGATCTCCGGGTTGCACTCCGGATCTACAGACATAACCATGTCTACCAGTGTTACATCGTTTCTGTAATCCTTCGGGAACAGAGGACGCATAGGTCTGTCGATAACACGGGAGGTAAGGATTGCGTGCTCGCTTGCCTTTCCCTCTCTCTTATTGAAACCGCCCGGAATCTTTCCTACGGCGTACATTTTCTCTTCATATTCAACGCTTAACGGAAAAAAATCGATTCCCTCTCTTGGCTCCTTGGATGCAGTTGCTGTAGCAAGTACAGTGGTATCACCATAATGCATAAGTGCTGCGCCATTGGCCTGTTTCGCAACACGTCCGATATCTACGGTAAGTGTTCTTCCAGCTAATTCCATGGAATAACTTTTGTACATGTCTTCTCTCCTTTTTCATATAAAATATTGATCTGAAGCCACCCTACACTTCTGCAGAAACTGTGAAAACCAGTTCTGACCAACGTATATTGCAGCTCTCTTTGCCTCTGTCACAACAGAAGTCCGAAACGACTGAAAAACACATTTGATATTGCTGTAGACAGGTTTCTTCAAATGTCCTTTTCAGAAGTCTCGGAAATCTTTATCTGTCAGGTCGCCCTTACAGACAATAGTGCCTCTATTGTGACACTTGTCACTATCCACAAAAGCTCCGGTAGGAAGCTTGTCTGTGAACAATCATAACTTTCCTTACATCTTAAAATAGGGCGGATGGATATCCGCCCCTTCCGCATACTAATTATTTTCTTAAACCTAATTTCTCAATCAGTGCACGGTATCTTTCGATGTCTGTTTTCTTTAAGTAAGCTAACAGTCCACGTCTCTGACCTACCATTTTCAGCAGACCACGTCTGGAATGATGATCCTTGTGGTTGTTCTGTAAATGCTCAGTAAGCTCCTGGATTCTTGCAGTAAGAACAGCCACCTGTACCTCTGGTGAACCAGTATCTCCCTCACATCTTGCATACTCTTTCATAATTGCTGTTTTCTTTTCTTTTGAAATCATCTTGATTTCCTCCTTATTATTCTTAATGGTCTCCCATGCAGGTATTCCTGTGGGGACGTAATCGCCGCATATTAAGAGACGGTCGGAGTGTCCAACCCCTGAATATGGGCTGTCTGATATGTGAACGCAAGGACTAAACCTGCTCACACCTTGCCTAGTATAGCATACCCGCCAAATTCTGTAAACTGTTTTTTTCGTTTTTCTTCCCGATATTATTTCTCAGTTTTCTCAAAATATCTCCGGCCATCCTCTGCATCCGCCAGAAGTCTGCTCTTCAGCGCCTCAAGAGAGGGAAATTTCCGTTCCGACCTCAAAAACTTTTTGAAATCCACCCGGCATTCCTCTCCATAGAGATCTTCCTTACAGTCAAAAAGATAGGTTTCCACCCCTATAAAGCTCTCACCAACCGTAGGCTTACAGCCAATGTTGGTAATTCCGTGGTATATCTTATCCCCGAAATAAGAGCTTGTCACATACACACCGTTTGGCGGCAGGATCTTGGTCCTGGGAGGCACGAGATTGGTAGTGGGAAGCAGAACCTTATGTCCCATTCCCCTGCCATGTACCACCTTGCCTTCCACAAAATAATCCCTTCCCATAAGGGAAGTGACTTTCTCCATATTTCCTTTTTTCAGTTCTTCTCTGATATAGGTACTGCTGATCTTCCTGTGTCCATCCATTTCTTTGGAAAGGATTTCCACATCAAAGCCATACTTTTCTCCAAATTCCATAAGAAGCCGGGGCGTACCCTTCCGCTCGAAGCCAAACCGGTTGTCCTCTCCCACTACTACGTAGGATGCCCCAAGATCTCCCATAAGAATCTCTTTTATAAAATTCTCAGCCTTCATATGCCGGATCCTGTCATTTAACTGGCATTCTACCAGCACATCCACGCCAAGCTTTTCAAGAAGGGAAACCCGTTCCTGGCTGGTAAGGATCATATTGCTGGAAGCATCAATGGCAAAAAGGACAGCCTGTTCTCCAAGTGTCTTCCGCTCCCTGATCTTCTCAACCAGTTTCCTGTGGCCACGGTGGATCCCGTCAAATTTTCCCATTGTTACTGCACAGTTGGCAAGTTTTGGAAACTCACCCTCTATCTTCAGGTATTCCATAATCTCTCCTGTCAAACCAGTTTATGCCTGATTGGTAACTGTTCAGCACCTGCTGAATCGTCACTTTATTATTCAGAACATTTTCACCGGATAATATTTCTTCTTCCCTGCATCCCACTGAAAAATACCTGTAAAAGTTCCGTCACTGGCGTACATGCGCACCCAGCCCTCTTTGTGCTGGGGACGAACCAGATTGTCGGACAGCGGATTTCCATTTGCCAGAAGCCTGTCCCCGTAAGAATCCGCATAAAGAGCGGGATAATCAGCCAGAACCTTCTCCACCGGATCGATCATATCCTGGACGGTTCCATCTGCCACAGCAGCTTCCACCTGGGCAAGTGTATGACTCTCAGAGAGAGAATACCGACCAACCCTTGACCGGAGCAGTTCTTCCATACAGCCGCCACAGCCAAGCTTCTCGCCAATATCATGGCACAAGGTGCGGATATAGGTTCCCTTACTGCAGGTCACTCTTATTTTCACCAGCGGAAGATGAAATTCCAGAGGCTCTATCTCGTAGAAACACACTGGCCTGGCTTTTCGCTCAACCGTTTTGCCCTCTCTAGCCAGCTCGTAAAGTTTCTTTCCATTTACCTTCAGAGCAGAATACATAGGCGGAACCTGAAGCTGCTCCCCTACAAAGCTTTTCAGTACTTTTCGCACTTCCTCCTCGGTCACATTCACCGGACGCTCTTCCAGAACTGTTCCGGACATATCCTGAGTATCCGTGTCGATTCCCAGATGAAGCACTGCCTCATACGTTTTTTCCTTATCTGTAAGAAGATCCACCAGCTTGGTGCCTTTTCCAAGAGCTACCGGCAAAACACCGGTAGCATCCGGGTCAAGAGTCCCTGTATGTCCTATTTTTTTCATATGGAGAATTCCCCGAAGCTTGGCTACCACATCATGGGAGGTAAAGCCTTTTTCCTTGTGAATTACAATGATTCCCTGAAAATCTGCCATTACTTATCCTGTCCTAAAAGCTGTTTTTCGATCTGCTCTGAAATATTATTGATAACGTCGTACATGGAACCGGCCAGATCGCAGCCTGCTGCTTTCACATGTCCGCCTCCTCCGAAATAGGAAGCGATCTTGCTTACATCTACAGAACCGTTGGAACGGAGTGATACCTTGAATACCTGGCTTTCATGCTCGTAAATAAACATTGCCACTTCCACACCTTTCGTAAGACGGAGCTGGCTTACGATTCCATCCAGGTCTGACGGCTTTACCCCATAGAAATCCATGTCTCTCAGCTTCATGTAGCCAACGATACATTTGCCATCCAGAAGCATAATGCTCTCTGCCAGAACACGTCCCATGACCTGATTCTGAATGTAGCTTTTCTGATAGAAGGATTCGTCAATAATATTGGAAAAATCAACGCCTTTTTCCATCAGGTCACCGGCAATACGCATGGTGTCCGGAGATGTGGAGGAATACTGGAATACACCTGTATCGTGGATCATTCCGGTATAAATAGCAGTTGCAATATCCAGATTGATTTTTTCTTTGTCAAGAAGCTTATACAGAACCTCGCTGGCAGAGCTGATCTCACCATGTACGTGGTTCACATCTGCAAATCCCGGATTGCTCACATGATGGTCAATGCAGACGGTCTTTTTCGCAGAAGCGAAATAATCAGCCGCTACTGCCAGACGGTCAGGAGCGCTTACATCGCAGGTCACAAAAAGATCATACTCTCTGGGCTCACCTGCTTCATAATGTACCTCATCCATGCATGCAATATGTCCGAATACCGGCTTCGGCTTCTCCAGATAGATATCTGCCTTGATTTCAGGATACCATTTCTTTATATACAGATAAAGTGCCATGCAGGAACCTACACAGTCACCATCCGGGCGAACATGTCCCCCAATTCCCATGGTCTTTACGCCATCCAGAATTTCTTCGATTCTCTCCATTCCCTTCACCTCGATTTTTACTCTTCGTCTTCAGTTTCTGCTGTATCCTGTTTTTCCCCGTCCTCACTCTCAGTGCCCTTCGAATGGTCGTGTTCGATCACGTCATCAATGAGTCTGGACATATTTACGCCATATTCAATGGACTCATCCAGAATGAAGCGGATTTCCGGCGTATTGCGAAGATTCAGGTTCTTCGCAAGCTGACGGCGGATATAGCCTTCTGCACTTTTCAGCCCTTTAATTGTGGACTGCTTGGATTCCTCGCTGCCAAGGACACTGATAAATGCCTTGCAGGTCTTAAGATCCGGTGCAACCTCCACAGCCATGACAGATGTCATGGGATGGATGCGGGGATCCTTGATCTCACCGCGGATAATGTTGCTCAGTTCTTTCTGAACTTCTGCATTGATCCTTGTATTTTTAATGCTGTTTTTTCTCATTTTTTGGTCTCCTATATGAGTGCAGGCTCTGGACAACGGAAAATTGGGGGCAATGAGCTTGCCCCCAACTGACACCTGCGATTACTACGCTCTAGCGCGGCACCTCAACCATAATATATGCTTCAACTTTATCTTCTTCTTTAACGTCATTGAAATCCTGGAATACAAGACCACACTCATAGCCTGCACGAACTTCTTTGACATCATCTTTAAATCTCTTAAGGGAAGCCAGCTCACCTTCGTAGATCTGCTCCTCGTCTCTGGTGATGCGTACCTTGCATCCTCTCTGGAAGGTACCGTCAAGCACATAGCTTCCTGCGATAGTACCGATACCGGAAGCCTTGAACAGCTGACGAACCTCTGCATGACCGATTACCTTCTCCTCAAATACCGGATCCAGCATACCCTTCATGGCAGCTTCCACGTCCTCAATTGCCTGGTAGATAACACGGTACAGACGAAGGTCAACGCCTTCCTGCTCTGCCAGCTGTTTCGCTGTGGTATCAGGACGAACGTTAAATCCGATGATGATCGCATTTGATGTAGCAGCAAGGCTGACATCAGACTCATTGACAGCACCAACGCCGCCATGGATCACTCTTACAACAACCTCCTCATTGGAAAGTTTTACAAGACTCTGTTTTACAGCCTCTACAGAACCCTGCACATCGGCTTTGACAATAATCGGGAGCTCCTTAAGGTCGCTTGCCTGAATCTGGTCAAACAGATTATCCAGGGAAAGTTTACCCTTAGTTTCCTCAAGAAGACGGTTCTTATTCTCGGAAACAAATGCTGCTGCAAAATTCTTAGCCTCTTTATCATTCTCAAAGGACATAAGAACCTCTCCGGCATTCGGAACATCGCCAAGACCAAGGATCTCTACAGGAGTAGACGGACCAGCCTGTTTTACACGGCGTCCCTTATCATCCATCATGGCACGTACTTTACCATTGCATGCTCCGGCTGCGATAAAATCTCCAACATGAAGAGTACCCTTCTGTACAAGGATCGTAGCAACCGGTCCTTTGCCTTTATCCAGCTGAGCCTCGATCACAAGACCTCTTGCTGCACGGTTCGGGTTTGCCTTCAGCTCAGAAACCTCTGCTGTTAAAAGGATCATTTCAAGAAGATCATCAATGCCCTCTCCTGTCTTGGCAGATACCGGAACGAACGGAGTTGTACCGCCCCAGTCCTCAGGAATCAGCTCATACTCGGAAAGCTCCTGTTTTACACGTTCAATGTTTGCACTTGGCTTATCGATCTTGTTGATGGCAACGATGATCTCAACACCAGCAGCCTTTGCATGGCTGATAGCTTCTACTGTCTGTGGCATAACACCATCATCAGCTGCAACTACAAGAACAGCGATATCTGTGGAGTTTGCTCCACGCATACGCATGGCAGTGAATGCCTCATGTCCCGGTGTATCAAGGAAAGTGATCTTCTGCCCGTTAATATCAACTACATAAGCACCGATATGCTGTGTGATTCCACCAGCCTCGCCTCTTGTTACGTTTGTCTTACGGATTGCATCCAGAAGAGAAGTTTTACCATGGTCAACGTGTCCCATTACACAGACTACCGGTGGTCTTGAAACCATTGTGGATTCATCTTCCTCTTCCTCTTTCAAAAGTTCCTCAATTACATCTACTTTTTCTTCTTTTTCTGCAATAATGTCAAATCCAAGAGCAATCTCTTCTGCCTGCTCGAAATCGATCTCGTGGTTTACCGTTACCATCTGACCTTCCATGAACAGCTTCTTAACAATTGCAGATGGCTGCATCTTCATCGCTTCTGCAAGCTCGCGGATGGTAAGCTTCTCCGGAATTGTGATCTCCTTGATCTCCGGTTTCTTCTCTTCCTGTTTCTGCTGCGGAGCAGGTTTCTGAAGTGCTTTCGGGATTCTGGACATCTGGTTTCTGCCGCCCTGGTTTGGTCTGTGTCCGCCACCTGATGTCTTATCGAAATCTTTCTTTTTATTCTTGTTCTCTCTGTCACGCTCACGCTTGCTGTCCTTTGATGTCTTGGTCAGCTCTGGTGTAAAGATTGCGTCAGATCCGCCGCCGCTTCTTCTTGCACCGCCAGAGCGCGGTCCACCCTGGTGGTTCTGTCCGCCAAAGCGTCCTTCACTACGGTTATCTCCGTCTTTTCCTCCGAAACGTCCCTGACCGCCCTGTGGTCTTCCCTGGCCAAATCTGCTGCCATTTCCATTTCCGTTTCCATTTCTATTGTCTCTGTTGTCACCGCCCTGACGGAATCCACGTCCGTTTCCATCACCCTGGCGCGGTCCTCTGTTCTGGGAGTCTCCCTGTCTTACAGGTCTTCCCTGACCATCATTATTTCTGTTTCCGCGGAATCCGCCCTGGCCGCCCTGTGGTCTTCCCTGGCCGAATCTGCCTCCGTTCCCATTTCTGTCACCACGATTGTTATCCCCGCGATTATTGTCGCGGCCTTCGCCCTGACGGAAATTACGGTTGCCCTGGCCATTTCCCTGACGCTGCTGGCCGTCGTTTCTGTTCTGCTGTGCAGCTGGTCTCTGGGATTCTGTCCTTGGAGCTTCTGCTTTCGGTGCAGCCTGAACCGGTTTTGCAGGCTCTGTCTTCGGTGCACTTACCGGTGCGCTCTTTGGTGCTGTCTCAGCTTTTGGTGCTTCTGCCTTTGGTGCTTCTGTCTTAGGAGCTTCTGGCTTCGGTGCTGCCTTTACAGGTGCCTCTGCTTTCGCTGCCGGCTGTGCCTGTGCTGCAGGACGTGTGCCCTGTGGACGTGGCTTTCTCTCTCCAGCTGGTTTCTTTCTGTTCTTCCCGCCGTCACTTGCATTCTGTGCATGATATACGCGGATAATATTTTTTTTCTTCTTCGGTGCCTCTGCACCGTCGCCTTCTTTCTTTACTGACACTTTCTGCTCTTCTGTCTTAGGAGTCTCCAATGTTATTCCTTTCTCCTTTCCCGTATCTATAACTTTTTTCACTCTGTTTTTATTCTCTCTGTTTTGCTTATTTCTGTCTTTGGCAGGCTCATGTGAATTTATCACCATATGCCATTCTCCCTTCACCAGTACGAGTCAGGATACGCTTTCACAAGTTTTCCGCAGCTCGTATTATCAAAAATCATTTCCCGGGAACATTTAAAAGCATTCCCCGGAACGCTTTTTCCTCTTTGGTTCAGGTCGTTTTCTCAGACAACAGTGGTATGCTCTAGAGCTCCTTCCCCTCATCCTGCAGCACCTTCCTAATAGCTTCTGCAAAATTCCAGTCCTGTACAGCCAGGCTGGCACGGAATTCCTTACCCATGGCATGCCCTAACGTTTCTTTATCTGAAAGGATATACAAGGGCACTTCGTAAAATTCACACATGTTCCGGAATTTCTTCTTGGTGTTATCCGAAGAATCCCCGGCTACGATTGCCAGATATCCTTTGCCGGTCTTAATGGATTTCTCAGTGGAAAACTCTCCGCTGACTGTCTTTCCGGCCTTTGTTGCAAGTCCGATCAGGGACAGCGCTTTATTATTCTTCAATACTATCAAACTCCTTCTCAAGGCTATCATAAACCTCATCCGGGATAGCTGCTTTCAAAGAACGCTCCAGTCCGTGATTCTTTCTGGCTTTCTCCAGGCACTCACGGCTCTTGCAGATGTAGGCTCCGCGACCGTTTTTCCTGCCTGTAGCATCCAGAATGATCTCATCCTCTGCGGTTTTCAACACCCTGATCATTTCTTTTTTATTCTTCATTTCTCTGCAGCCAGTACACTGGCGCATGGGAATTTTATTCTTCGTCTTCATTCTCTACCGCATCCTCAGTCTCTTCAGACTCTTCACCGGCAGCTGTTTCTTCGCTATCCTGAGAAATTTCTTCTGTAGCGGACTCCTCAGACTCTTCGTACTCGTCATCCTCATAGTACTCATCGTCATCCTCGTCATAATCATAGAAGTCGCCGGACTCTCTTGCCTGGGTTTCACTCTTGATATCAATCTTAAATCCAGTCAGACGTGCTGCAAGACGTGCATTCTGTCCTTCTTTACCGATTGCAAGGGAAAGCTGGTAATCCGGAACCACAACAAGTGCAGTCTTCTCATCCGGATCTGCCATAACAGCGATTACCTTCGCCGGGCTTAATGCATTCTCGATCAGGATTGCAGGATTCTCATCCCAGTTGATGATATCAATCTTCTCACCGCGAAGCTCATTTACAATCGCACTTACACGGGCACCATTTACACCAACACATGCTCCAACCGGATCTACATCAGGATCGTTGCTCCATACTGCCAGCTTGGTACGGGAACCTGCCTCACGGGCAATGCTCTTGATCTCAACAGTTCCGTCCTTCACCTCAGCAACCTCAGACTCAAAGAGGCGTTTTACAAGGCCAGGATGTGTTCTGGAAACAAGGATACGAGGTCCCTTCGGTGTATCCTTTACCTCAAGAATATACACTTTGATTCTCTCAGTAGGCTTGAAGGTCTCACCCTTCACCTGCTCATTCTCAGCAAGGATCGCATCTGCCTTGCCAAGATTTACGCTTACATTATGTCCTACCACACGCTGTACAATGCCGGTAACAACTTCTTTCTCATTGCCGTGATACTGGTCAAACAGAACTTTTCGCTCTTCCTCACGGATTTTCTGAAGGATTACGTTCTTTGCATTCTGTGTTGCAATACGGCCAAATTTGTCAGAGTGAACCGGTACCTTCAGGATATCGCCAACCTCTGCATTGGTATTCTGCTTCTGTGCTTCTACAAGAGAAACCTCTTCAGCAGGATCTTCTACGAATTCTACAACCCGGCGGTCTGCATATACACTGAAATCGCCTGTTTCTCTGTTAATGGTAACATGTACATTGTCAGCTTTTCCAAAATGATTCTTGTATGCCTGGATCAGGGACTGCTCAATGGCATCCAGCAAAGTTTCCTTGCTGATATTTTTCTCGCGTTCCAGTTCGTCCAGAGCACCCATTAACTCCTTGTTCATTTTTCTTATTTCCTCCTTTTTGCTTTCCAGCATAATCGCTTATTTCTTAAATCGGACATGTCGCCGACTGGCAGCATCTTCCTATATGAAAGTCAGCTGTTCCGCGCCTGTGGTACTCCCACAGCTGCGTCCGGACTTTCATGGTAACTCAAAAATCAATCGCCAGACGCACCAGTGCAATGTCTTTCTTATCGAAAGTGCGAGGAGTTCCCTCCTCATCAATGGTCACACTGTTATTATCATATGCTGTCAGTTCACCACAAAATTCTTTCTGTTTCTCGATTGGCCGGTAGGTTCTGATTTCTACCAGTTTGCCAATGCTTCTGGCAAAATCTTTTTCTTTCTTCAGAGGTCTGTCAAGTCCCGGAGAACTGATCTCCATGATGTAGCTGTCCTCGATGAAATCATCTTCGTCAAGCCTGTCGCTGAAAGCCCTGCTTACTGTCTCGCAGTCATTCACTGTGATTCCGCCTGGTTTGTCAATGTAGCCGCGAAGATACCAGTTTCCTGCTTCCTTGACATATTCCACATCTACCAGTTCGAATCCATTGCTTTCTACGATCGGAGATAACAATGCTTCTGCTTTCTGTTCATACTCTTCTTTTCTGCTCATTTTTCCCACCTGCCTCTCTATCCTTATCATCAAAAAGAGTGGGCTCACGCCCACTCCTTTGTCAACAAGTTCTGATTTCTTGTATCATTCTAACACCTTTAAATCCAAATTGCAAGGGCTTTTTCTTATAAATGCCCATTTTACAATGGTTTTAACCCATTTTAACAGTATTGTTAAGCTTGTTTCACAAGCAACAGCTTTTACTTTCAGCTCTTTTGAGCTTCTGCTGCACAACCTGTATAACAGCCTTTTCTTCATAATCTGCTGCTTAAATTCTGGGTTTCATACCCTTGGTATCACGTTTGGCCAGCTTTACCTTGTTCAATGCATACGGCTTGTCGTGATACTGGATGGTGTACTCCTGTCTCGGTTCCACCAGATAGGCATGTTCAAGAACATCCCCGTCCCCCAGCTTCATTCCTCTTACACCAACAGAGGTCTTCTTCATAGTAGAAACATCCGTTTTCAGAATACGTAGGAAATAGCCATTCTGACTCTGAAATACTATCTGTTCCATTTCATCTGCCGGACCTACAAAGATCAACTGATCCTCTTCTCCAAGCTTGGTAGATGCAATCGTTCTCTTTGCCACATCGAATTCCTCACCTGCAACAAGCTTGCACATGGAGGTCTTAGTCACGAACAACAGAGTAGATAATTTCACCTGCCCTGCAGGTGCCACATAAAGGATCTGCTCCTGGCTGCTGTCGTAGTTACTCAGATTATCAGCCGGAGTTCCCTTGTCACGGAAACGCACCAGTGGAATGTCTGCCACTTTGATGGAATGCATGCGTCCCATATCTGTGAAAATGCAGATCTTATCTGTATTCATACAGGTAAAAATAAATTTATTCTCTGCATGGGCAGCCTCTTTGTTTCTCTCATAAGCATTCTTATCAATAAGGCGCATATAGCCGAATCGGTCCATAAGGAAACAGACCTCTGTCTCTTCCATCTTCTTTTCTTCGTAAACTGCCTCTTCTGCGTTCTCGATCACAGTTCTTCTCTTAGTGCTGTATTCTTTTTTGATTCCGTCAAGTTCTTCAATAATCACTTCACACATGGAATCATAGTTGTTCAGAATATCTTCATAAGAAGCAATATTTTTCATAGTCTGGTCATACTCTGCCTGAAGAGCCTCAATTTCCAGTCCGATCAGACGGTACAGACGCATTTCCAGAATGGCTGTAGCCTGATTCTCCGTAAATTTCAGATTCTTTGCAGCTTTCTCACTGGCTTTTGACTTGAATTTGATTCCCTCTGTGATACCCTCTACCAGACACTTCTTAACCTGGTCACGGCTCTTGCTGCCTCGAAGGATCTCAATGATCAGATCGATTACATCACAGGCTTTGATAAGGCCTTCCTGGATTTCCTTTTTCTCAAGCTCTTTTCCCAGAAGAGTCTTGTACTTGCGGGTAGTCACCTCGAACACAAAATCCACATGGTGCTCTATCACCTGCTTCAGGCTTAAGGTTTCCGGACGTCCATCTGCAACAGCCAGCATATTGACTCCGAAAGTGTCTTCCAGTCTGGTTTTCTTGTAGAGCATGTTGGTGAGATTCTCTACATCTGCATCCTTTTTCAGTTCCAGTACAATACGGATTCCTTCCTTGGAGGACTGGTTGGAAATATCCACAATATCTGTGGTTTTCTTGGTTTCTACAAGGGAGGCTACGTCGTTAAGGAATTTTCCAATATTGGCACCGATCATGGTGTACGGAATCTCGGTGATCACCAGCTGCTGGCGGCCGCCTTTTACTTTTTCCACTTCCACTTTACCGCGGAGACGAAGCTTGCCGCTTCCGGTCTCATAAATATTCAGAAGATCATCTTTATTTACAACCAGACCGCCTGTAGGAAAATCCGGTCCTTTCAGATAACGCATCAGGCCTTTCACACTGATGTCGTTGTTCTTTATATAAGCTTTCACCGCATCCACAACCTCCCCAAGGTTATGAGGCGGAATGCTGGTGGCCATACCTACGGCGATACCATCTGCACCGTTTACCAGAAGGTTGGGAATCTTCACCGGAAGCACCTGAGGCTCCTTCTCTGTCTCGTCGAAGTTTGGCATAAAGTCTACTACATTTTTGTCAAGATCTGCCAGAAAAACCTCCTGGGTCAGTTTCTCCAGTCTTGCCTCTGTATATCGCATGGCAGCGGCGCCGTCTCCCTCAATGGAGCCGAAGTTTCCGTGGCCGTCTACCAGGGTTTTGCCCTTCTTGAAATCCTGTGCCATTACAACCAGTGCTTCATAAATAGAGCTGTCCCCGTGAGGGTGGTATTTACCCATGGTATCTCCAACGATACGGGCGCACTTACGATATGGACGGTCGTAACGAATCCCAAGCTCGTACATATCATACAGGGTTCTTCGCTGTACCGGCTTCAGACCATCGCGGACATCCGGAAGTGCCCTGGAAATGATAACGCTCATGGCATAATCTATATAGGATTTTTGCATCACGTCTGCATAGTCCGTGGCAATTACATTCTCCTGCTTTGTTTCCATAATCTGTTTTCCTTTCAAACACACTCTGGAGCGTGTTTAAAAAAGCATTCCCGCAATCTCCCACAAATTGTGACGTACATCTTGCAGAAAGCATTTTTCAAACACGCTCTAAGTTAAAATCTGAGGTTCTCCTCTTGCAAAATACTCTTCTATGTTATGTTCAGACCATATTCTGCTTTTTCGTCCGAAAAATCCTGCTCTTTCGGATTTCAGCCTTCTTAAATATCCAGTTCTGCATCAGTTGCATGCTCGTAAATAAATGCCTTTCTTGGCGGCACATCGCTTCCCATCAGGATCTCTGTCACGCTGGAAGCCATACGGGCATCCTCAATTTCTACCCGCTTCATTCTCCGAGTTTCCGGATTTAAGGTTGTCTCCCAAAGCTGCTGGGCATCCATCTCTCCAAGACCCTTGTATCTCTGGAGGGTAAAGCTTCCCGGCTTGTGACTGCGGCGGTATTTCTCCAGTGCCTTATCATCATACAGGTACTCTTCGGCACCTTTCTTCGGCATTACTTTGTAAAGAGGGGGCATGGCAATATAAACATGTCCCTCGTAGATCAGTTCCGGCATAAAACGATAGAATAAAGTAAGTAAAAGTGTGGAAATATGAGCACCATCCACATCCGCATCGGCCATAATCACAATCTTGTCGTAACGAAGTTTAGTGATATCAAAGTCATTTCCATAGCCTTCGGAAAATCCGCATCCAAATGCATTGATCATCGTCTTAATCTCTGCGTTTGCAAGCACCTTGTCAATGGTGGCTTTCTCCACATTCAGGATCTTACCGCGGATCGGAAGGATTGCCTGGTAATTACGATCTCTGGCAGTCTTTGCAGAGCCACCAGCGGAATCTCCCTCTACGATAAAGATTTCACAAAGTGAAGGATCTTTTTTCTCGCAGTTGGCAAGCTTTCCATTGGAATCGAAGGAATATTTCTGCTTGGTGAGAAGGTTGGTCTTGGCACGCTCCTCTGTCTTACGAATCTTGGCAGCTTTTTCCGCACAGGACAAAATGGTCTTCAAGGTTTCTAGGTTTCGGTCAAAATAGAGTACCAGCTGCTCAGACATTACTTTTCCCGTGGCACGGGCTGCATCCTGATTGTCCAGCTTGGTCTTGGTCTGCCCCTCAAAGCGTGGCTCCGGGTGCTTGATGGAAACAACCGCTGTCATTCCATTACGGATATCCGCTCCTGTGAAATTAGCATCTTTTTCCTTCAGAATACCGATCTCACGGGCGTAAGTATTCATCACCGTTGTAAAGGTTGTTTTAAATCCGGTAAGATGAGTGCCGCCTTCTGCATTGTAAATATTATTGCAGAAGCCAAGTACGTTCTCACGGAATTCGTTGGTGTACTGAAATGCTACTTCTACCTGGATTCCGTCAGCTTCTCCTTTCAGATAAATCGGTTCGTGGAGAGCTTCGGAATTGTGATTCAGGTCTTTGATATATCCCACGATTCCATCTGGCTCATGATAAGTAATATCTTCAGGCGTATCACCACGAAGATCCATGAAATGAATGGTAAGGTTGGGATTCAGGTATGCAGTCTCATGGAGACGGCTCTTTACTTCTGTGGATGAAAATCTTGTTTTCTCAAAAATCTCCGGGTCTGGAAGAAAATTTACGCAGGTTCCGGTCTGTCTGGTCCTGCCAAGTCTGGGGAGAAGACCCTCTTCCAGTTCAATCGTAGGGATACCTCTCTCGTAGTGATCGTGATGTACAAATCCGTCACGGCTGATCTTAATATCCAGATATGTGGACAGGGCATTTACAACGGAAGAACCAACGCCATGAAGTCCACCGCTTGTCTTATAAGCAGAGTTGTCAAATTTACCGCCTGCATGAAGGGTGGTAAATACAAGACGCTCTGCGGATACCCCTTTCGCATGCATATCTACCGGTATTCCTCGTCCATTATCGGTGACCGTACAGGAACCGTCTTTCTCCAATGTTACTTCAATATTAGAACAGTAACCGGCCAGATGTTCATCTACCGCATTGTCCACGATCTCATAGATCAGGTGGTTCAGGCCTTTTCTGGATACGCTTCCGATGTACATTCCCGGACGTTTCCGAACAGCTTCCAATCCTTCCAGGACAGAAATACTACCCGCGTCGTAAGTGTCTTTCTTTGCCATGGTGTTAATTCCTTTCTTACTATCATCAGACTCTGCTGTCCCATATTATTGCATCCAGTGTACTGACAGGATTGTTCGAGAAATCAACTTGTAAGTGCACGAAACAACTGCTCATTTCATTTACAGCTCTACATTTCATGATGCACTGTCTGGGCTTCAGCATTTATTCCAATGGTTGTGAAAAGCGGACAGTATGTCCGCTTTCTTTCCATTCTTATCTTCTGTTCAAACATTCGTTCTATATCATACCCCAGTTTATGGTATTTTTGCAAGTAAAATTTGGGTTTTCTACTTTGTTCAAATTTTTTTTGACACCGCAACCCCGCTTATTTCCTGGCTTTTTTCGGAGTTTTTCAATTTTTCGCAAAAAAAATAAAAAAAGTGCTTGCATTCTCCTGCAAAGTAAGATATACTAAGCGAGTCGGTTGACAAGGCCAGTTGGTCAAGGGGTTAAGACGTCGCCCTCTCACGGCGAAAACACGAGTTCGATTCTCGTACTGGCTGCTAGAAACTTCCGAAGTGATTCGGAAGTTTTTTTTGTTGTTTGAATATATTCCTGCCTGGGTTATGCCTTCTCTTTTTGTGCAAAAAGACGCCGCAAAGCGACTTTTTTCGTCAACCTTGCGGCGTCTGGATTCAGACCTTAGGCAGTCAGAATCTTAATTTTTTACTGAAAATCCTCGAACGCAAGTGCATCGGCGTCAGCTTCTGCATTTTCTTCTGTGCTTTCCTCGAAGCCACCCTCTGCTGTGAAGCCATCCGCTTCTGGAGCAGTTTCGCTTTCTTCTACGAAGCTTTCGTCACCAAATGTGGCTGCTTCGGTGTCGGCTGCTGTGGTTTCGTTGGCGAAGCCATCGGATTCTGGTAAGGAAAGTTCATCCTCATCATAATCAGATATGTATGTTACTTTAAATGTAATCGAGAAATTATCACCTTCATACTGACTCAGTTCGAAGTAATAGGTCTCTCCACCTTCCAGGTAAACATCTTCCAAATAACCATTAGCATTATGCTCAACATACTTTGAATCTCTGTACACATAAATATCTACATTACTATACCAGGAGTCTCTTGTAGTGTTTGTATTTCTTAAATCATAATAGCCTGATTTCTCCGGTACAAATGTGAAATACTGAACGGAATCCCGATCAAGGGAAACAGTGTATTCCTTATCGCACTCAACAACAGGTGCCTCATACTTCAGATACTTAACAGAATAAACCTCCGTTACATTAACCCTCTTATTTGTCATTGTAACGCCAATTATGTTACCTTGTTCATCTTTTTGAAGTTCTGCAACTTTATTTTCATCATCGGATTCAACGATCATATCCTGCAAGCTCTCTGCTGTTCCCATCACTGTAATCGTCTTCTCATCCATGTCCAGTGTATATTGCAGAATTCCTGCACCGTAAATCCGGTCAGGTGTTGTAACCCTTGTGTCTGTAATATAGTTTACAATGTAACTGTACGTTTTATCTCCGCATGTCATTATGACTTCTGCATCATAATCATATGCTTCTGTATCTGTATTTACCGTATAAGTAATATTATCAGCAGTTTTTATTGTAAAGTCATGATTGGAATTTTCAAGGAAATAAATGTTAATCATTCCACTTTTACTCCAACTACTAACCTCTGCACGTGTCACCATAGGACCTGTAATATCTTCCGGACTAATTCTGAAAAGATCACTATAATCAAGCTGATAATATACTTTCCAGATTCTGGCAGCGCCACTTATAGAATCTGTAACAGTAATTCTCTTTACATACTCTTCTCCTGTTACATCTTCGATCTGAGTATTGAAGTTTTCATTGTCGCCTCTCCAGAATGTAACAGTAAGCTCTCCAAGAGTTTCACTCTTTCCAGATATAGTTATGCCTGTTTCAAGATCATATTCACCTTCATTGCGACTGGAATAATTGGCATAAACGCCATCAACCATTACCTCTTCTATAGAGCCAAAATGATTAATGATCTCTAACACGTCATCTAATTTTGAAATCATTTCCTTCATTTCTTCTGAAGTATTCAATTTCTCAGCCTCAGAAAGCAATGCCAGCATATTTGTCTTATATTCATTATCTACAAGAACATTTGCATAGTCCGTTAACATGTCAATTTTCCGCTGTAATGAAGCTTTCAACACTTCCTCTTCAGACATACCAACAGTACTGCTTCCGTCATCTGGCCAGTAACCAACTGTATTAACACTGGTTACTCTGCCTGTAACAGAATCATAATCGCATACATGCCACAGATTTCCAGACTGACCTGTCGGTACACTAAACGTATTCAGAAGGGTGCTTCCCCTGTAAACCGTAACAATCGCACCAGACTTATCAGACATATTCTTGCTCTCTTCATCTGACTGATCTGAAAAATCATAAATGTAGAAACGATAGGTTCCTGCGGTCTGTTTGTAAATGGTTGTTGTCTCTGGTCCTTCCCAGGTCGTATCATCTACATCCAGATCTGCATATTTTACATAACTGTCTTCGCCATCATATTCTCCGTATGTCTCATCACTGTAATAAGTATGGAAGTTTCCGATTCCCTTTGCTCTCGGTCCTACCAGATGGGAATCCAGGTCAGACGGTGCACCAGACTCTTCATCACCCCATCTTAAGACGAAACGGATCTGGTCATCATTGATGATTCTTGTAACAGAGAAAGTCTTGGTTATAGTCTGTCCAGCTGTTACAGTTACACTAAACGGTGCTGCTACAATTTCAGATTTCGCATCAGCAGATACTACCTGAATGGTATAGGAGCCAATCGGAAGCTCTTCAATTGCACATTTTCCGTTTGCAGAAGCCTCTACTGCAATCTCTTTCAAAATGTTACCGGATACGTTATTTGCTCCTTCACGAATCTCCAGGGCAACTGCATAATCAATAGCATCTCCGGTTGCTGCATCTACAAGAGTAAGTTCAATATTACCAGTTGCATCATCTTCACCTGCAACAAGTTCTACCTGTTCGTTGCTGAATGCATTTTCATAAGCACTTGTGATTTCTACAGTCTGAAGTACTGTGCGATATCCTTCCGCCTTCACTACAAACCAGTAATTTCCCCATTCTGCTTCAAACGCGTATGTTCCATCTTCAGTGGTATCTGCTACTTTATTTTCTTCTGTCAGGTACTGGGAAACATTTCCTTTGTTGATTCCTGCCGCATAGTTTAACAGGTATACAGAAGCACCAGCAAACGGTGCCTTGTCCTCTGCCGTTACTACTTTACCACTTACAGAAACCTTATTAACTTTTACAGTTTCATCTTTCTCTGCCACTACAGTATCCAGAATCTTACCAGAATCAGAATCTTTTACCGGTACTTTTCCAAGACCCTTTACATCTGGAATGTTGGCTGCATCTGATACGGTCGCAGTTGTATTTTCTGCACCTGCATTCAGAGTCAGTTCAACCTTGCTCTCAGCTTTCAGGTTCAGGTTCTGGCTGGTGGAAATAGTACTTCCGCCTGCTGAAGCCGTACTGGTAACAGGGATTGCTGCTGCGGTGTTTTTGCCGGATACATTTACATCTGCCTTTGTGGACAGGGTAAGTTCGGATACAGTTCCGTTATTTACCAGATCAAGCTTTGGTGCTTCGGACTCACCTTTGTTTATTTCGATGTTTGCGCTTGCGCCTTCATCAATTGCCACACGTCCGGTTGCCGCCTGGAATATAATGTTATTGCCAGTTGCTTTCTCAATAAAGGTATTGGATGCAATTGCTTTGATTACAATTTCTTTGAAATTACCATTGTTGACAACTTCGCCGTTTGGTGCATTTACTACAAGTGTTAAATCAGACTTGTCTTCCTTTGGAATTTCAAAGCTGCTTGCTCCGCTCTGCTCAATTACTACTTCTTTCAGATCCGGATTAGAAGAAGCGAGTGCTGCATTCAGTTCAGCCTGAGTGGAAACCACCTGCTGAGTAATTGGAGTAGGGGTTGGAGTTGCAGTTGGTGCTGGTGTCGCAGTCGGCACTGGAGTCGCAGTCGGTGCCGGGGTTGCAGTTGGCGCCGGAGTTGCGGTTGGTGCCGGAGTCGCAGTTGGCACTGGAGTTGCGGTTGGTGCCGGGGTTGCAGTTGGTGCTACGCTGACAGTTACTGTGCATTTGTAGCTTTTTCCATTCGCAGCCTTAAATGTAACGGTACATTTTCCTGTCTTTTTACCTGTGATCACACCTTTTTTGGTAACAGTCGCAACTTTCTTATTACTGCTGGATACAGATTTGATCTTTGTTCCATTCAGCTTTACAGTTGCTTTTGAGCCAACTGTTACATTCAGCTTTTTCTGGCTCAGAGCCGGTGCTTTTACCGTAATCTTACAGGTATAGGTCTTCTTTCCTACTTTGGCTTTGATCGTAGCCTTACCTTTTTTCACTGCGGTAACTTTACCTTTGCTTACTTTTGCTACTTTTGCATTTGAGCTGGACCATTTTGCTTTTTTGCTGGTTCCTGTAACCTTGAGTGTAACTTTTTGGCCTGGATACAGGGTTGCTTTTGCCTTATTCATTTTTACGGCTGCTGCCTGAACCGAAAGACTCATAGTCAGCACCATAACAACCATAAGCAAAAGTGCAGAAAGCTTTTTCCACATTTTCTTACTCATAATGCTCCTCCTTCGTTAAATTTTTTCAGTTTACCGCGATAAACTGGACTAATTTAATAATAAAATATTCTTTCTTCTATTTCAAGTACATTTTGGTTAAATTTTGCAGACAAAAGAAGGAAGCCTCCATATTGCAATCTCACATCACAATACAGCGGCTTTCCTTATTTTTCCTAATTCACTTTAAATTCTTACTCTTCCACATCCTCAGCCGGTTCTGCCGGGATGAAGACTCTGGAATTTTCATGTTTCTCTTTTTTCTTTAACGCTTCTGCTTTCTCAGTGGCTTCCCTGCAGAATTCCATCTGGGAATTGATCAGAAGCTTGCCTCTCTTGTCCTGCTTCTCGTAAGTTCCATCAGGCTGAAGAATATGGGCTTTTACATTATCACGGAACTCCAGATCCAGAACATGCTTGATCTCATTCTTGATCTGATCGTCCTCAACCGGGAAAACAATCTCCACACGGCGGTCTAGGTTACGAGGCATCCAGTCCGCGCTTCCCATATAAATCTCGTCGCTGCCATTATTGTGGAAATAGAAGATACGGCTGTGCTCCAGGAAGTTTCCTACAATGGAACGTACATGGATATTCTCGCTCACACCCGGGATTCCCACTTTCAGACAGCAGATGCCTCGGATCAGCAGGTAAATCTGCACGCCACAGGAAGATGCATGATAAAGAGCTGCAATGATCTTCGGATCACAAAGAGAGTTCATCTTCGCTACGATCATAGCCGGCATTCCTTTCTTCGCGTGCTCTGCCTCTCTCTCGATCAGCTTCAGGAAACGATCCTTCATCCAGATTGGTGCCACGATTAGACGATTCCAGTTCTTCGGCTCAGAATATCCGGAAAGCATGTTAAACACTGCAGTTGCATCCTCGCCGAAGCGCTCGTCACAGGTAAAAATGCCGCAGTCTGTATAAAGCTTTGCAGTGGAGTCGTTATAGTTACCAGTTGCCAGATGAACATAACGGCGGATTCCGGTGTCCTCACGGCGAACCACCAAAGTAATCTTACTGTGTGTTTTCAGACCAACCAGACCATAAATAACATGGCAGCCTGCTTTTTCCAGCATTTTTGCCCACACAATATTATGTTCCTCGTCAAAACGTGCCTTCAGCTCTACCAGAACAGAAACCTGTTTACCATTCTCCGCTGCCTGGGCAAGTGCTGCAATGATCGGGGAATTTCCGCTGACACGGTACAACGTCTGCTTAATCGCCAGCACATCCGGATCCTTTGCCGCCTGGCGTACAAAATTTACAACCGGGTCAAAGCTCATATATGGGTGGTGTAAGAATACATCGCCCTCACGGATCACCTGAAAAATATCCTTGCTGGTATCTGCAAATGCAGGCACCACAGCAGGGGTATATTTCGGCTCTTTGTACTGCTCAAAGCCATCCTGTCCATAAACCTTCATCAGCATGGTAAGATCCAGTGGTCCGTTAATATAGAAAATATCCTCTTCTTTAATGTCAAATTCCTTTTTCAGAATGCCAAGAAGTCTGGAGTCCGTTTTATCCTCCACTTCCAGGCGGATCACCTCACCCCACTGGCGCTTCTTCAGCTGCTTCTGGATTTCCACCAGAAGATCCTCCGCCCCATCCTCATCTATGGAAAGATCCGCATTTCTCATAATACGGTAAGGATGTGCACAAACCACATCATATCCAAGGAAAAGCTTGTCAATATTGCGCTCGATAATCTCCTCCAGAAGGATCACAGTAGTGTCCTCTTTATTCCCGGATGGAATGACAACCACACGCGGCAGTACAGCCGGCACCTGGACAGTGGCAAATACCAGTACATCCTTGCCCTTTTTCTTATCCTTCTTGGAAATCAAGGCGCCAATATTCAATGTCTTATTTCGAATCAACGGGAAAGGTCTGGAAGAATCCATTGCCATAGGGGTAAGAACCGGATAAACATTATCCTCGAAATAACGGTCCACATACTCCTGCTGTTCTTCGTTTAATTTCTCGTGCTCCATCACCAGATGAAGCCCCACCTTCTCAAGTGCCGGAAGAAGGGAACGGTTCAGAGTGCTGTACTGGGAGCGAACCAGCTCATGTGTCTGAACGCTGATCTCCTTCAGCTGCTCTCTTGGTCCCATTCCTGCAATATCTGTTTTCTCATAACCAGCATGAACCTGGTCTTTCAGGGAAGCCACACGAACCATGTAAAACTCATCCAGATTGGAAGATACAATGCTGGTAAATTTCAGTCTTTCAAACAATGGCAGACTTTTATCTCTTGCTTCTGAGAGAACACGGTCGTCAAACTTCAGCCAGCTCAACTCCCTGTTCACAAAATACTCCGGTTTTTCAAAATTTTTCAGATCCATTGTGCCCCTCCTCACACTTTTCTCTTACGTCTGAATACCAGACGGATACCAAATACCTCTTCAAAAAATTCAACTTTATCCATAAGAAGTCCAAGCTCCAGGGAGATATCCTGCTCAGAATCAACTGTAAGAAGCAGAGTTCTGTCCTTCAGCATAGCCTTCATATTCTTTACCTTCTGATAATGGCTGCGATCCATAGCATTTGCAATACGAAGGATTGCAGTCAGCTTGGCGATCAGAAGATATACGGAACGATCCATTCCGACCTCTCCTGCGATCTCGCTGTAATAAACAAATTCTGTGGTATTGTAGCGCACCGCATTTGCGATGATCTGACGTTCTTCTGTGGAAAGTCCGATGATCTCCGTAGCCATAATGATCTGATAGGAACACTCTGCCACATCTCCCATGCTGATATATTTGCCACAGTCATGAAGCTGCACTGCGATCTGAAGAAGCAGACGCTCTCTGTCTCCCATTCCGTGCACTTTCTTCATGCTGTCAAAAATCGCCAGGGCAAGGTCGGTAGTGCCCTTAATATGATCCTTTCCAGTAGAATAACGTTTGGCAATGTTTCTGGCTGCCACCAGAATATCATTTTCAAAATTATGTGCGCTCTTAATAAAATTCTTCTTTTCCCCGAAATCATAGGCAATGCCATCAAGAAGAGATACACCTGGCATCCAAAGCGCTTCTGCATTGAAAAGATCCATAAAATCTTTACAGATAACCATAGTTGGCACGATCAAAGCGGCATACTCCGGATCAATATCCATTTCCTCTGACAGTGAAGTCTCGGTCTTATAAACCGTATTCTCATACCGCTTCTCGAATTCAGCCCGTGTAATAATGTTATCCTGTCTCTCCTCACGGAAAATAGTCTCAGTAAGAAAATCCCCCATAAGGATCAAATTCTTTATCTCGCGGTCTTTCAGATAAAGACGCTTAAACCCGGTCAGGTCATTACGGATAAACTCCTCCACCAGCTGTGCATAATTCGTATTGGTTTTCTCCAGCTCCTTCAGACGTTGGCGGATACGCACGCTTCCCATTTTCAGGCTCTGGGTGGTTACAAGCGCATCTTTGTCAAACAGGGAAATCTGCAGGTTTCCACCGCCCACATCCAGAATAGCGGTTCCTTTCTGGATCATTTTCTTAAAGCCATTCTCAATGGCCGCAATAGATTTATAGCCCAGAAAATGCTGCTCGGCATTGCTTAAAACCTCCACATGAATTCCGGTTCTTCTGAAAATCTGTTCAATGATAATCAGCGGATTCTTCATCTCACGGAAAACACTTGTGGTACAGGCGCGGTAGTCTTTCACACCGTACTCTGCCATGATCCTCTTAAAGTCGTTAAGTACTTCACAAATAGTATCTACCTTATCCACTTCCATGGTTCCGCCGGAATATACCCCTACTCCAAGATTCAGACGATACCGGATATCGTCCACAGTCCGGAAACCACCCTTTTTGGAAAATTCAAAAATTTTCATGGTGATCTCATAAGAACTGATATCAATTGCCGCAAATGTGGTCACTGCCATACGTTTTTCCCTCCTGCCAAGGATTATTTCATTCCAGACATAAATTTCAGATAATCTCTGGTATTCTTTTACTGTTCCTCACTTGTTCCCAGAACATGATCAATAAACTGCTGCGCCGTTCTTCCAGTGAGACCGCCGTGAGAAAGCTCCCAGGCGTTTGCCTTCATCAGAAGCTCCTCTGCAGGCATTGTAACACCATAGCGCTCTGCAAGTGTAGTAACAATATTCTGGAATTCCTTCTTGTTGGGTGCACCGAAATAAATCCGCACGCCAAAACGGTAAACCAGGGAGAGCTTCTCCTGCACAGTATCGGAGGAATGCAGATCTTCATCGTCTGCCACCTCCAGCTTATCCCCGGATTTCTCCCGAACAAGATGACGTCTGTTGCTGGTTGCATAGATCAGAATATTGTCCGGTTTTTTCTCAAGGCCGCCCTCGATCACTGCTTTCAGATATTTATATTCGATTTCAAATTCCTCAAAGGAAAGATCATCCATATAAAGAATAAATTTGTAATTACGGTTTTTGATCTGTGCGATCACATCATTCAGATCCTGGAACTGGTGCTTGTACACCTCGATAATGCGAAGTCCTTCGTCATAATAACGGTTCAGGATACCTTTGATGCTGGAAGATTTACCAGTTCCTGCATCACCAAAAAGCAGGCAGTTGTTGGCCTTTCTTCCTCTTACAAAAGCCTCCGTGTTCTCGATCAGTTTCTGCTTGGGGATTTCATATCCAACCAGATCATCCAGATTCACATGGGCGATTCTGGTAATCGGTGCGATCACCGGCTTGCCATCCTTGCCATGCTCAATACGAAATGCCTTGTTCAATCCCAGCTTACCTACGCCGAAATCTTTGTAGAACTGCACCATATCTGCCATAAACTCTTCCACTGTAGAAGCCTCTGCCAGTGTTTTGCTCATATCACAGATTCTGTCGCAGATACGCTGGTTGTATACCTTGCTGTTGCATCCTGTATTCACATAATTACAGAGAAAATCAGCACAGTCTGTTCCAAACGCACTGTCAAAAACAGCAAGATCAAAGTCATAAAGTTCTTTGAAAATTCCAAAATCATGAAGAGCCAGATGGTTAATGCTTCCCTCCACTGCCCCTCTGATCTCGGAAGCGGTACTGAATGCATTCTCGTGATTGACCAGAAGCTGTGTCAGATAAGTGTGCCACAGATTCCCGGAAAACCCATACATTCCTGCCATTTCCACCAGGCTTCCTGCCATATGGAAAAATTCCTCTTTCCGATTCTCAAAGCCTTCTTCACCAGCCTCATAGCTGTTCATCAGTGATGTCATTATGTCCAGTACCTCACCGTTGTCGAAATTGCGGTAAAGGATACATTCTTCTGTTCTTGCCATTTTTGTTTCCTCTCAATTCCATGACGCATTTACGTGTCTCTTCTCCTTTTTGCCGTCCGCACAATTCATGGCAGCACACTTTCGGATATACAGACTCACGCACTCGCACCGTTTTTCATTCTACTTTTCTTATATTAAAAACAGATAAAATCTTCTTAAATTCTTTGGTTAATTTTAACAATAAATGAAATTGCTGCCACTCTCTGCCTTCGCAGCTATAATCTTAATAATTGCCCAGAATTTTCAAATAGCTAGTCTCTGCTTCCATGCCCCGCAATGCATTCTTTACCGCGCTGTCCCGCAGATTTCCCTCGAAGTCCACGAAGAAACGGTATTCCCAGGTTTTTCCCGGAATAGGCCGGGACTCGATCTTGGTCATATTCAGACCATTATAGATCATATGGGAAAGTACATTGTAAAGAGTTCCGCTTGCATGACGTGCCTCGAAGCATACACTGATCCTGGAGCTGTTATTCTCATAAACCGGTTTCTTTGCCAGAATAATAAATCTGGTCACATTGCTGTCATTTTTGCAGATATTCTCTGCCAGAACCTTCAGATTGTAAATCTCTCCGGCAGCCCTGCTGGCAATCGCTGCGTGAGTCTTATCCTGATCTGCGCTGACCTTTTTGGCCGCTGCGGCGGTGTTGGTTACTGCTGTGGTTTTCCAATCTCTATGCTCTTCCAGATATTCCTTACACTGGGCGAGCCCCTGAGGATGGGAATATACCCCGGCAATATCGGAAAGCTCAGCCTCCTGCAGGCCAAGCAGCACATGCTCAACCTTCAGAATCTGCTCTCCCACGATAAACAGATTATATTCTGTCAAAAGGTCATAAATATCTGTCACAATCCCAGCTGTGGAATTTTCAATAGGAAGGACTGCGTAATCTGCTCTTCCTGCTGCAACTTCTTCCATGGCATCCCGGAACAGCTTCACATGATAGCTCTTAATGTCTTCCTGAAAGTAGGCGCGCATGGCTCCATAGCTGTAGGCGCCCTCTACCCCCTGGAAAACAACAGTCACATTATTTCTGGGAAGCTGCTCCACCATTTGGAAGTCTTCCTTTTCTTTCGGACCATATTCGGTGAGAAGCTGATACTGACGCTTTCTGCTGATGGCCATGATCTGCTGAAAAAGCTCCTGGGCTCCAAGTTCGTTGAACTCACCGTGCGCTTTTTTCCTGATCTCTTCCAGTTTAGCATGCTCTCTCTCCGGATCCAGCACTTTCTTTCCGGTATGGATCTTATACTCTGCAACCTCCTCGCAGACCTTCATCCGCTTCTCAAAAAGTTCCACCATCTGATTGTCAATTTCATCTATTTTTCGTCTGCATTCCTGCAAATCTGTCATATTGTTTTCTCTCCAGTTTTTGTATTTAATCATGCAAATTCAGCTGCTGCACACTTCAATTTCCACAATGTACTGCCATTACCGTTCAATCCGTGACCAGTAACACGCTGCCATTTCAGTACCCGGCACTTATCCGACATATTCTTCCACCGCATTTGTAAGCGCTCCAATAAAGGAAAGTGAACCAAATGCCAGAATCACACTGTTCTCGTCATCTCCTGCACAGGAAAATGCCTTTTCTACAGCATCTTTTATACTTTTTGTACTCTCGGCACTGGAATTATATACCCTTGCCGCCTTCGCCAGTTCCTCTGCCGGCAGTGCACGGGGATTATCCGGTGTCTCTATGGTATAGATTTTTTCTGCAAAATGGGCTGTTTTTTCAAGGACAATCTTATATTCCTTGTCTGCAAAAACACCCATAATGTAGATCAGTTTTTTCCCATTAAAATAGTGGCGGACAGATTCTGCCATCTTGTCGGCTGCTCCGGCATTGTGAGCGCCGTCTACAATAAAAAGAGGCCTTTTATTGATAACCGTAAATCTTCCCTTCCAGCTTGTGTGGAGAAGACCGTCCTTCCGCTGTTCCATGGTAGTAGTCCAGCCAAGTCTGTCCAGTTCTTCAAGGGCGTTTAATGCCAGCACTGCATTTTCTTTCTGGTAAACACCGGCAAGGGAAATTGCAAATTCCTCTCCTTTATAAGAAAAGGTCTGACCGAATACGCTCTCTTTTTCCAAAACAGCCTCATCAGGGTCAGATACCACACAGGGTACATGAAGCTTTTTGCAGGTATCTGCAATCACCTGTGCCGCTTCCGGCTTCTGCTTTGTGGTCACAACCCGGCAGCCAGGTTTGATAATTCCCGCCTTCTTCTCTGCGATTTCTCCAAGGGTATTTCCAAGAAATGACATATGATCCATGCTGATGGAAACCAGCACAGCCAGTTTGGTATTCTTCACAATATTGGTGGCATCCAGATTGCCGCCCATTCCGGTCTCCAGAAGGACCAGATCACAATTTTCTTCCTTAAAATATAAAAACGCTGCTGCGGTCTCAATCTCAAAAGGGGTGGGATGATTCATGCCAACCGCTGTCATCTGATCAATTGACCTGGAAATTTCTGTCACATACTTTGCAAAATCTTCTCGTGAGATCTTCTCGCCGGCAATCTCAAGACGTTCTCTGTAAGAATAAAGAGTTGGGGATATGTATCTGCCCACTTTATAGCCTGCCCGGGTAAGGGTGGTGTATAAATAAGCAATCACGGAACCCTTTCCATTGGTTCCGGCTACGTGGACATAAGGAACTGCATCCTGAGGATTTCCAAGCCTGTCCAGCATTTCACGCATATTATCAAGTCCCAGCACGGAACCGTATTTCGCCGAATCATCGATATATGCACGGCATTCCTGATAGTTCATAATAAAAGCTCCTCGTTTATCAAATATCTTTTTCTCTCCATTATAACCTTGCAGCATAAATTTAGCAAGAATGGGAATGTTATTTTTATCATTTTACCCAAGGAGACCAAGCATATGAAAAAATACCCTTTTCTCTTCTGTGGTTTTACCGGTCTGTGTCTGGAGATTCTCTGGACCGGGCTCCATTCCCTGCTCCGGGGAGATGCTTCCATGAAAGGCACTACCTCTCTTCTTATGTTCCCCATTTATGGCTGTGCATCCCTGATTCTGCCTGTATACAAAAAGCTGAAAAGCCTTCCGGCACTTCTGCGCGGCTCCCTTTATACTGCCGGATTTTACCTGGCAGAATTTACCAGCGGTTCTATCCTGCAGGCTTTTCACATGTGCCCCTGGGACTATTCTGGAGTGCCCCATCAGTACAAAGGAATCATCCGTCTGGACTATCTCCCGGTCTGGTTTCTCACTGGATTGTTTTTCGAAAAAATACTTACAAAATCTTCTTGAAAAATCATTCCAAGTAGTATATGATAGGTCGAAGAGATTTTGCGTTACCACTCACAGAAGATCCTTTTTGAAAGAGTTTTCGTGAACCGTAACACTCTACCCCAAAACCACACACTCATAACGGAGGTATATCATGAGACACTTAATGAGTCCGCTGGACCTTAGTGTTCCGGAGCTTGAGAAGCTTCTGGATCTTGCCAGCGATATTGAGAAAAACCCCAAAAAATACGCACATACCTGTGACGACAAACGACTTGCCACACTTTTCTATGAGCCAAGTACCCGCACCCGTCTCAGTTTTGAAGCTGCTATGATGAACCTTGGCGGTAAGGTTCTTGGTTTCTCATCTGCAGATTCCAGTTCCGCAGCGAAAGGGGAAACTGTTGCCGATACCATTCGTGTTGTTTCCTGCTATGCAGATATCTGTGCTATGCGTCATCCCAAAGAAGGTGCTCCGCTGGTAGCTTCTATGGTTTCTAATATTCCTGTTATCAATGCCGGTGACGGTGGTCATCAGCATCCAACCCAGACTCTTACAGACTTACTTACCATCCGTTCCTTAAAGGGACGTCTTGACAACATTACCATCGGTCTGTGCGGAGATTTGAAATTCGGACGTACCGTTCACTCTCTGATCGAGGCGCTGGTTCGTTACAACAATGTTAAATTCGTACTGATTTCTCCGGAAGAGCTTCGTATTCCAAGCTACATCCGCGAAGACGTACTGAAGAAGAACAACATCGAGTTCCTAGAAGTAGAACGTCTGGAGGATGCTATTCCGGAGCTTGATATTCTTTACATGACACGTGTTCAGAAGGAGCGTTTCTTCAATGAGGAAGATTATGTTCGTATGAAGGATTTCTACATACTGGACAAGCAGAAACTTTCCCTTGCAAAGGATGACATGTACATTCTTCATCCGCTTCCACGTGTTAACGAAATTGCAGTCGAAGTAGACAATGATCCGAGAGCCGCATACTTTAAACAGGCCCAGTACGGTGTATATGTTCGTATGGCCCTGATTCTTACATTATTGGAGGTGGAACTGCCATGTTAAATGTTGGAGCACTTCGTGAAGGTTTCGTATTAGACCATATCAAGGCCGGCAAGGCTATGACTATTTATCATGACCTGAAGCTTGACAAGCTTGACTGTACTGTTGCGATCATCAAAAACGCAAAGAGCAATAAGATGGGCAAAAAGGACATCATCAAGGTTGAGTGCCCGATTGAAGATCTGGATCTGGATATCCTTGGTTTCATTGATCACAATATCACCGTAAATATTATTAAGGATGAGAAGATCGTTGAGAAAAAAGACCTTCGTCTTCCGAAGCAGGTTGTAAACGTGATCAGATGTAAGAATCCCCGCTGTATCACTTCCATCGAGCAGGGACTGGATCAGGTGTTTGTTCTGGCAGATGAGGAGAATGAGGTTTACAGATGTAAATATTGTGAGGAGAAATACTCCGGTCACAGAAATAAATAATTCGTCTCTGTAAATCATTGTTTTTATAACAATATTGATATTTTATTGTGGAAGCTGAATACAGCTTCCACTTTTTTTGTAACAGAAATTTCCGGTAAAATTTCCTGTCCATCTGGTCTCATCCTCGCGGAGCGTTTTTTGCTTTATCGGAACATTACGGAATAATTTCCAATAAAGCAAAAAACCTGGGAAAATCCAGCAGAACTGAACCTTCTCAGGTTAAATATCACATTATATGTATCATACAATTCGATTCTTAAATACGCAAGCAGACCGATAAGCCGGGTTATGTCGTTGAGTGATCATCTGTCTAGGCCTTCCGTTGCCGAAAGGCTCAAGCGACCTACCTGAAAACACGACGGGCCGCCGTATCGCTTTCTGCTCGGTCTTGCTTCGAATGGAGTTTACATGTGCCCGGCCTGTTACCAGGACGGCGGTAGTCTCTTACACTGCCTTTCCACCCTTACCATGGCAAGCCATGGCGGTTTATTTCTGTTGCACTGGTCTGGGAGTCGCCTCCACCGGACGTTATCCGGCATCCTGCCCTGTGAAGCCCGGACTTTCCTCGTCTGAACCCTTTCGTCTGTCCAGCCGCGATCACCTGGTCTGCTTGCGCAAGTGCTATTTTAACATTATTGCTTTAAGATGTAAAGCACTATTTCTCATTTCTTCCTGCCGTATAACCTGTAAAGGTTACTGTAAACGGAGTAAGCAGTAACCCGGTAAATAATTACTAGAGTAAATCTTTATACTTTTCAAGTACCTTCTCATATGCAGCATAGGCTTCTGACAGAGATTTATACACTTGACCACCCCCGGCATTAATAACTTTTTTATACTCCGTTTGATCCTTAATGTGATCGGAGATTGTCACATATGTTACATTTCCTTTTTGTCTCTTGGCCGTTTGAGATTCCGAGACGTAATATTTCCCGTCTCCTGTTTGAATCAATATTGGTATCTTCTTACCAGCTCCCACCTCATTGGTATCAAATGAAGTCCAGAACAAATATCTTTCAGATGCTTTGTTTGATTTTCCATTTCCCAGAAACGCCCATGTGCCATTCTTCAGCAGGCTTTGTTCGCCCAATACTTTTTCAATTTCCGGGACAAAAGTTGAAGAACTCGCTTTCGAATCAATTTCAAAATTCGTATTATTCTTTATCAAATCCAAATTCAGACAGCCACTGCTTTCCAGAGTTTTAAAGAAATTCTCACTCATGTCATAGCTATTTGATGCAGAAGTTCCATCCCCGCTCCACACAAATTTGGTTCCCCTTTTCTGATCAAACGAAATCTGACATTCTCCATTTGCTCCTGGTATTCCAATCCAGTTCTCCGTATCGCCGTCCTTTACTGAATGGCTGATTCCCCCAATTGTAATTACATCCGCCGACTGCCATCCATACTGTTTCTGTTTCAGCTTGACCGTAACCGGTTCATTATAAATCCCCATATTTGCCTCAGTCAGCACCTTCGCATATGCAGCGCGTACATTTGCAAGGTCTGCTGCTTCCCTGCTTTTTTCCAACTGACTTCCGAAAACAGGTATTGCAACAGCCACCAGTACCGCAATAATTGCAACCACGATCAAAAGCTCAGCCAATGTAAAGCCTTTGCGACTTATTTTCATAAAATACTCCTCAACTTCTTACAAGCACATCTGCATCATCAGGTGTTAAAACAGCTTCCCCCTATAAATTCTCTTAACAGGGAATTATTAGGCACTTCCTCGCTTGGCACAGCTACAAAATAATCAAAAAATTTCAGCAGCCTGTTTGCCTCCAGATATTCCGGCTCCTCTTTGGAAATTCCGAAGAGAAGAGGCTCTGCGTATACTTTCAGACATGCCAATTCATAGATCAGTGCCGAGTTAAACATAACATCCGCTTCTTCCTGGTATGGAAAAATATTTTTCTCCTCGCCGCGTCTTACAGAGGGCCATCTTGCAATGGTCTCGCTGGCTGAGGTTCCTCTGGTTCTTGCATCCCGGACGATTCTGCGGATCAGCCTTCCGTCTGTGGTAGGAATCCGGTTGTGTTCATCAATGTTCAGCTGGGTGAGGGCACTGATATAGATTTTGAACTTGCTCTCCTTCGGAAGCGCATAGCTTAATTTGTCGTTCAGACCATGAATTCCCTCAATAACAAGGATGTCTTCCTTCCCCAGCTGGAGAAAATCGCCTTTATATTCTCTCTGCCCGGTCTTGAAGTTAAACACCGGAAGTTCTACTCTCTCTCCATTAAGAAGTGCCAGCATATCTTTGTTGAACTGCTCCACATCAATGGCTTCCAGACACTCGTAATCCTTTTCCCCGAATTCATCCAGCGGGGTATGCTCTCTGTTTACAAAATAATTGTCAACAGCAATAGGATGTGGCTTCATTCCGTGCGCCGCCAGCTGAATGGACAGCCTGTGGGAAAAGGTAGTCTTGCCGGAGGAGGACGGACCCGCGATCATGACGAACTTCTTGTTTCCAGCCTTCACTATCTGCTCTGCAATTCTGGCAATTCCAGACTCCTGGATTGCCTCCTGCATAAGAAGGATCTTCTGTATCCCCTGGGAAACGATCTGGTCATTCAGCTCACCTACTGTGGAAATTTCCAGCTTTCTGCCCCACTCTTCAGAATCCTTCTGCACCTGGAAGATTTTCTCCTGGGGCTGGAATTCCGGAAGCACATCCGGAGCCTTAGCATCCGGCAGAATCAGCACAAAGCCTTCATCATACAGCTTCAGGTCAAAATATGGCACATAACCGGTATCGTAAGCCATTGCCCCGTAAAAATAGTCCTCAAAATTCTCTATGCTGTAAATATTCACTCTGGAAACCCTGCGATAGCGGAACAGCTTCTCTTTATCATACATTCTGTGATGATGAAAAAGTGCAATTGCTTCATCCGTTCCTACACTTCGTTTCTTCACCGGGATTTTCTGCTCCACCAGTTCTGTCATCCGCTTCTTTACCTGGTCAAGAAATGCCTGATCCAGCTTCTGTTCTCCCGCCATGGTAAAGTAAAAACCGCTTCCTACAGAATAATGAAGCACCACTTTATCTACTTTTTCTTTGCCTGCAAGATCGTAAATTGCCTTTAAAAGCACCAGACATGCAGTTCGCTTATAGGTTTTATTTCCAATGCTGTCTTTTGTGGTAACCAGCCGGACTTCACCATCCCGTTCTGCTTTTTTATGAAGCTCACAGATCTTGCCTCCTGCAATTACAAGAATAACAGGGGCCGGGCTGGTCTTTTCGTACTCTTTTACAACTTCTTTATAGGTAATTCCCATGGGAAACTCTCTGGTTTCCCCATTGATTGTAAGTTTCACTGCATGATCCATAAAATCTCCTTTTCTGATCTGAAAGATCAATTAGGCTAAACATAAATCACATTTTCCAAAACCAGACAATATTATTCTGACAACTCATTTTATCTCCGGGCGGGCGAACACCATCACGCCCATCCGCACCAGGTCTTAACCTTATAATATCGTATACGGGCTTCTCACCTTTGCGCAGCTGACTGTAAGCTCCGGAAACGCTTTTGCCAGTCTTTCCTTCATATCTTCCATAAAAATATATTCCGTACCGTAATGACCTGCGTCAATGATTGCAAGCCCCTGGGCTACGGTGTCAATTCCGGTATGGTGGTCAATATCACCTGTCACATATACATCTGCCCCGGCTGCAAGCACATCCTGGATCATGCTTTTACCAGAACCGGTACATACGGCAGCCGTTTTCACAGTCTGTTCCAGATTTCCGTACACTTTCACATCTGAAAGCTTCAGTTTCTTTTTTACAAGAAGGGCGTACTCCTTTAAAGTCATCTCACAAGGCAGATTTCCCACACGTCCAAAGCCAATGGGCTCCCCGTCTTTTTCCCCGGTAGCACAAAGTACCTTCGTATCTGACAGTTCCAGATATCCAGCACTTAAATCTGCCATTCCCAGAATATCATAGTTGGTGTGCATTGCATAATAAGATATTCCATGGCGCACCAGACTGATAATCTTCCGTCCTGTAAAGCTATGATTGTTAATCTTCTTAATACCGGAAAAGATCATAGGATGATGGGTAACGATCATGTCAGCGCCAGCCCGGATAGCCTCGTCTAACACTGTTTCGGTAAGATCAAGGGCAAGAAAGACATGTTTTACCTCACTCTCGTCATCTCCTGTAAGGAGTCCCACATTATCCCAGTCTTCTGCAACTGCTGCCGGAAAATTTCCGCCCAGCCAGTCTGTCAGTTCTTTAACCTTCATATTCTGCCAGCGCAGCAGCGATCAGCTGCGCCTCCTCCTTTACTTCCAAAATGCGGACAGTAACTGCCTCTGCCTTCGGTGCCGTTTCCAATTGTTCCAGAATCTGGGAGCGGATCCGGGATTCCCGCTGAAGATAACGGTAAAGCACCTGGTTCTTTTCCTGAAGAAGATATTTGCCAAAGGCTTCCTCCAAGGTGTAAGCAGCTGGGTTTTCCGACATTTCTGCCCCTTCATCAGCATGCAGGTTCTCAGAAAAAGCGGCTTTCGCAGACGTATTTTTTGTGAAAGAATCCACGTTAAGTTTCAAACTGCTGTGAACATTTTCCCCAGGCACCACCCGCATCATGGGATAAAATTTCCCATCCTCTTCCACCATTTTCTCTTCTGTGATCTCCCAGCCTTCAGACTGGATAAATCTGCGAAAATGGGGAATGTCGGACTGTGGCTGTAAAATCAGCTCAGAGAAAGAATTTCTCACAGACCTGCCATCTGTGAGAATCCTTTCCATAAGGGGACCGCCCATACCTGCGATCACAAGGGTGTCACCCTCTCCGGCTTTCAAGCCTTCAAGTCCGTCTGAGAGCCGGGTCTGTATGTATTCCTCCAGTCCATACTGCCGGATATGTTCCTGCGCCCTGGAAAGGGGTCCTTTTCGCACATCCATTGCAATGGCGGATGGAATTTTTTTCTGCTGTATCAGGTATACCGGCAGATATCCATGATCGCATCCCACATCTACCAGCCGGTTTCCTTCTGTCACCAGGTCTGCGATTGCAGACAATCGTAAGGATAACTGCATAGCCCTCTCCTTAATCCAGGTAATCCTTCAGCTTGCGGCTGCGGCTTGGATGACGGAGCTTACGAAGAGCCTTTGCCTCAATCTGACGGATACGCTCTCTGGTAACATTAAACTCCTTGCCAACTTCCTCAAGTGTTCTTGCACGTCCATCATCAAGCCCGAAACGAAGGCGAAGAACTTTCTGTTCTCTCTCAGTAAGAGTACCAAGAACTTCTACCAGCTGTTCCTTCAAAAGAGTAAATGCTGCAGCATCAGCCGGAACCGGAACATTGTCATCCTGGATGAAATCTCCAAGATGGCTGTCCTCCTCTTCACCAATAGGGGTCTCCAGAGAAACCGGCTCCTGGGAAATCTTCAGGATCTCACGCACGCGGTCAACCGGCATGTCCATCTCTTCCGCGATTTCCTCCGGAGTAGGTTCACGTCCAAGCTCCTGGAGTAACTGTCTGGAAACGCGGATCAGCTTGTTGATCGTCTCAACCATATGAACCGGAATACGAATGGTACGCGCCTGGTCTGCAATGGCTCTTGTGATAGCCTGACGGATCCACCAGGTAGCATAGGTACTGAATTTGTAACCCTTTCGGTAATCAAATTTTTCGACAGCCTTGATAAGACCAAGGTTACCTTCCTGAATTAGATCCAGAAAAAGCATTCCGCGTCCTACATAACGCTTTGCAATGCTGACAACAAGACGAAGGTTGGCTTCTGCCAGACGCTTCTTGGCATTTTCGTCGCCCTGTTCCATTTTCTTTGCAAGCTCGATTTCTTCTTCTGCTGAAAGAAGCGGAACTTTACCAATTTCTTTCAGATACATACGAACCGGATCCTCAATGCTCACACCTTCCGGAACAGAAAGATCGATCTTGTCCAGCTCTACTTCTTCCTCATCGTCCAGACCATCAATATCCATGTCATCGTCCAGCATAAGGTCATCTGCACTGTTCTCTGTGATACGCAGCACATCTACCCCACTTGCTTCAAGGAAATCGAAGATCTTGTCCATCTGTTCCGCATCCAGTGGCTGGTCTTTGAAATAATCACTGATTTCCTGATATTCCAGTACGTTTTTCTTCTTTTTTGCAAGCTCCAGAAGTCCCACCAGTTTCTCACTGAATTTGCCCATATTCATTTCCATAGGTACTCTAACCTCCATATAGTGTTAATATTTTATCCTTATTCAAAAGAAATATGCAATTGCTGCCTTTTTCTTCCAAGCTCCTCCAGATCCTTCTTGGCCTTTACAAGTTCCTGTAAAGCCCCCATATCTGCAGGATCCCAGTTTTTATTTTTCTCCGCCAGACTTTCCTGCTTAATGCGGATCAAAGCATCAGAAAATGCTCTCTGCTGTTCCTCCTTTGTCTCAAGGTGGATCGTGGCATTAAAGAGAGAGGCCACCTCTTTCTGCTCTTCACTGTCTGTAAAAGCATTCAGAAGTCTGGCCGGATTTACATCTCCCTCTTCGTGCTGCTTCCAGAGCATTTCTGCCACCTCTTTATAAAGAGGAACTACAAAATCTGAAGGGGAAAGATATTTCTCCACAGTGTCAAAAATTGCCGGATAGGTAACCAGCCAGGTAAGCATCAGCTTCTGGGATTTATCTGCCGCGCTCTCCTTTTTTCTCATTGGGGAGCTGCCGGATTTTGGCTGAATGCGCTTCTCCGCAGGCGTACCCTTCAGAGCAAGGGTATTTACACGCTTCCGAAGGTCTTCCACACTGATTCCATACCTGCGGTATTCTTTTACAATTGCTTCAATATACAGATTCCGCTCCAGTTCATCAGAAAGTTCCAGAAGATACTGGGCACACCTCTCAAAAAACCGGTTCTGCCCCTGGGGCTCATCCATGGGAAAATCACCGGAAGCAATACTTACCCGGAACATAAAGCTGTCCATAGCTGCCTCCAGCCTTTTCTCAAAAGCCTCTGCGCCTTCAGCTTTGATAAATTCATCTGGATCCTTGTGAGGCCGTAAATTCACCACTCTGGAATTTACGCCGGCTTCCCGGAGAATGGGAATGGCTCGCAGGGCGGCTTTTACACCAGCTTCATCACTATCGTAAAGAAGAAGTACTTCCTGTGTATACCTCTTCACCAGACTGGCATGTCCGGATGTAAGCGCCGTTCCCAGAGAAGCCACTGCATTGGTAAATCCCGCCTGGTGCATGGAGATTACATCCATGTAGCCCTCGCACAGAATCAGGTAATTTTTCCTGGTGGTTCTGGCTATATTCAATCCGTACAGATTACGGCTCTTGTCAAAAATACGGGTCTCTGGCGAATTCAGGTACTTGGGCTTGCCGTCTCCCATCACTCGCCCGCCAAATCCAATCACCCTGTTATTGACATCCATGATTGGAAAAATAACACGATTCCAGAATTTGTCATACATGCCCTGGCGTTCATCCACATTGAAAAGGCCGGATTCCCGAAGAAGTTCATCACTGTAATTCTGGGATTTCAGATATTTATACAGGTCATCACTGTACTTGTCTGAATACCCCAGACCAAATTTCCTGATCGTTTCTTCGCTGAGACCTCTGCCTGTAAGATAATCGTGGGCATTTTTTCCACCTTCACGGCGCAGCTGGTAATAAAAATACTGAGCCGCTTTCTTATTGATCTCAAGCAAGGCTGCGCGCTTCTCCGCTTTCGCCCTTGCCTCCTTGGAATATTCGATCTTGGGAAGTTCCACACCGGCACGCTCTGCCAGATGGGAAAGTGCTTCTCCAAATGAATAATTCTCATATTGCATTACAAAATTGTATACATTTCCTCCAGCTCCGCAGCCGAAGCAGTAATACATCTGCTTGGACGGCGTTACGGAAAAGGAAGGGGTCTTCTCATTATGAAAAGGACACAGACCAAAATAGGAGCTTCCTCTTCTGGTCAGTCTTACATACTGGGATATCACGTCTACAATATCATTTTTCATTCGCACTTCTTCAATGATATCGTCGGAATAGCGCATGCTTATCCTCCTTTGATTTGATATGCCGCATATCCAAGAAAATGCGACATCTTTCGCGTAAATAAATATTATATCTCATTGCAAGAGTTTTGTCCACGTTCTAATAAACCTCCCAAGCTCTTGGTATGAAAATCTCCTTGAATTTCTTCATGGAATACTGATCCGTCATTCCTGACAGCCAGTCACATACCGCCCGGTCTTTGGGAACTCCTTTTTTTTCAATAAGAGCAACGTACTCCCTGGACATTGCTTCCGGGTGATCTATGTAATAGGCGTATAATTCTGTCAGCATTTTGATTGCCTTGGATTCCTCACGCTTCGCAATGGGATTCAGATATACTTTCTGGAACATCTCTGATCGAAGATCCATGAGTGCCTGCTCTACAGGAGCAGACATCTGAATGGAAGGCTGGTCAATGCTGTGCTCAATCACATCATGTACAAAGGTATTCAACCTTTCTCTTGTGGTCTGTCCAAGAAACTCCCTGAGACTGGCAGAAATATCATTCTCTGTAATGATCCCAGCTCTCTGGGCATCGTCCATATCATGATGAACATAGGCAATCTTATCAGAAAAGCGGACTACCTGTCCCTCCAAAGTGGACGGATGACCGCTGGTACGGTGATTCAGGATTCCGTCTCTTGTCTCCCAGGTAAGATTCAGTCCGTCTCCATTCTTCTCCAGTACTTCCACCACGCGGACGCTCTGACGGTAGTGGGCAAAGCCCTCAGGATGAACGGTATTAAGTGCGGTCTCTCCTGAATGTCCGAAAGGCGTGTGACCAAGGTCGTGTCCCAGTGCAATCGCCTCCACAAGATCCTCATTCAGGCGAAGTGCCTTAGCTATAGTACGTGCGATCTGGGATACCTCCAGAGTGTGCGTCAGCCGGTTCCTGTAATGATCTCCTTCCGGAGCCAGAAAAACCTGAGTCTTATCCTTCATCCTGCGAAAAGCTTTGCTATGCAGGATCCTGTCCCGGTCTCTCTGGTAAACCGTCCGGACGTCACACTCTTCTTCCTCCCGGTCTCTTCCTCTGGAACGTCCACTGTATGCGGCATAGGGACTCAGCAGTTCCAGTTCTCTTTCTTCCATGCTCTCTCTGATATTCATATATCTTCTATCCTCCAAAGACTGACAGGTACGCCGATAATCTTCCTCCTATTAATTATATTCTACACAAAATTTCAAATTCCTCTTTTTTTCAAAAAAAACTTGAAAATTTTTAATTTTTTTCAAAAAATGTGTTGACAATCATATACCCCTTTGTTATACTAATATCCGTCGCAGCGAGAAAGAAAACTTTCTCCGAGAAACGCGATATGCGGAAGTGTCGGAAC